>NZ_FUYE01000019.1 GCF_900167535.1 Prosthecobacter debontii | reverse complement strand
GTTTCGAGCCTCTCTCCAACGAGAGCACCGCTCTGAACATTGAAGAAGCCATCCGCCTGAACGCCAGCATCCTGGCCGTGCAGGTCTTCATCGGCAGCGCTTACGAGCGCCAGAGCCTGAAGAACATGACCGACCTTGTGGACGCCGCCAGCCGTTACGGCATCGGCGTCATGGGTGTGGTCGCTGTGGGTCGTGCGATGGCACGTAACGCGCAGTATTTCCGTCTGGCCACCCGCATCATGGCGGAGCTGGGAGCCAACGTGGTGAAGTGCTACTACACGGACGAAGGTTTTGAGACGATCACTTCCTGCTGCCCGGTGCCGATCGTGATCGCCGGCGGTAAGAAGCTGCCTGAGCTGGACGCGCTGAAGATGAGCTACAACGCCATCCAGCAGGGTGCCAGCGGGGTGGACATGGGCCGTAACATCTTCCAGAGCGATGCACCGATCAGCATGATGCAGGCGGTGCAGGGCGTGGTGCATGGAGGCTTGACCCCTGAGCAGGCCTATGAGAAATACAACGATCTCAAAGCCCAAGGCACTAAGTAATCTCCGACCATGGAACTGAATCCCAACCAAGTCCGGCTCATGATGCTGCAGGTGGCTGACGCCATCATCGTGGCAGAACCCAAACTCTCTCAGGCAGATCGCGATCTCGGTGATGGCGATCACGGCCTAGGCATGAAGCGGGGCATGGAAGCTGTGAAAGCCCAGCTCGAACCGATGGAACCTGCCTCACCTGAGCAGGTTCTGGTCGCAACGGGAACGGCCATGATGACCAGCATGGGTGGTGCCTCTGGCGCCATCTTTGGCACCGTCTATCGCGCGGGTGGCAAGGCACTCGCAGGCCGGGCAACGCTTGATTCCGAAGGTCTGGCTCTTTTCCTCCAAGCAGCGCTGGAAGGCGTGATGAAGCGTGGTGGTGCCAAGCCTGGCGACAAGACCATGATTGATGCCCTGGCTCCTGCCGCTGAGAAAGCCAAGGAAGTCACGGGTCAGCCTGTGGCGGATGCCTTGGCTGCCGCAGCCGATGCTGCCGAAGCGGGTAAAGAAGCCAGCAAAGACATGATCGCCCAATTTGGCCGCGCCAAGACTCTGGGTGAAGCCTGTCTCGGTTTCCCCGATGCCGGAGCTCTCTCCGTGACCATCATGCTGCAAACCATGGCCGCTTTTGCCAAGGCTGCTTAACCAAGCACCCGAACCCTCATTGAAAACGTGGAGCTGGGAAACTGGCTCCACGTTTTTTGTTAGCTGTTGAAGGTTAAATGATTTTTAGATGCGGGATACGATCTCGTAGCATCTGGAGGCCTTCTGAATTGACTGCCAAAACGTCTTCCCAGAGCTTGGCTGTCGTATCAAATGTGCCGCTATCATGTCGATAGACTCCAAGAGTATAACCTTGTTTGGTGAGGAAAGTGACGATCTGTTCGGGAGCGATACCATACCTGTCACTACTCCCGTTCAATTCGAATAAAATGACGGGAAACAGTCCTTCTGAAAGAAAGCCAGAGGCCCCTTCCAATGCGGCTAACTCGAATCCTTCGACGTCGAGCTTCATGAGAGAATACTTTCGTCGAGGAAGAAATGTGTCGAGCTTCTTGATATCGACCATTTCCATTTTCGGTGAATCCGTCGCTTGCTGCAACGCGATGTGTGCGACTGCATCCCCAATATTGAACGAGACCGTCTTTTCTTCATTGCCAACGGCATATGGAAACACCTCGGCTTTGATATGATTGAGTTGAAGATGTTCCATCAAACGTTCTCTTTGCACGCGGCCGGGCTCCACGCACACGATCAGGCCATCCTTCACATGACGCGATGCGAGTATGGTGAACAGTCCGACGTTGGCACCGACATCTAAGAAAGAGTCTTCTGGACGTAGAAACGTGTCGATCAATTTGAGCGAATCATACTCCGACCACTCGCTAAATAGCATCAACGAATTGGCAACGAAGCCGTCCTTATAAAATATGAACTGGCGATCACCGAAAATGGGGCGGATTATTTTTTGATCGCTCCATCTTTTGCTGATAAACCATTTTACCGAGCGCACGACAGCACTTGTTCGTGCCTGTCTGTTTCCTGGTGAGGTCCATACTTTATGGAGTTGTTTGAGATGGTTTAACATGACTGATTTGTTTCAAAGTGGGTAACGTATTTCATCCGCCCCAGCTTGGGCCCCGCTTTTGGAAGCTTGGAAAATGACATACCTCATGGCTCCTGTGCGATAGGCGAGCCATAAGCGCAGCATGGTGAGGCCAAAGATGCGATTGTCATGTTTGGGGTCTAACAAAAAGCGCAGGTAAGAGGGGCGGGTGATCACACCCCGGATGAAACGCCAGGCACAGATGGGCCAAGTGCGCATCACCTGCAGGCTGACATCATCACTGGACTCGACCGAGAGTCCTGCCGCCGTCATCCACCTGACGAGGTCCGTAGCCGTGCCCAGGCTCGGCATGCGTCCCTCTCGACAGATCGGCTCCAAGAGATGGCGATCCTCCCAGGGGGTGGGTTGCTCGGCCGCCAGCCAAGCACAAACAACGAGTCGGCCTCCTGGTTTCAAGACACGTGCAGCTTCACTGAACACACGTGCTTTATCCTGCATGTGTTCGGTGCTCTCCACCGCAATCACCGCATCGAAAGATGCGTCGGGAAGGTTGTTGTGCTGCCAGTCTCGCAAAAGAAACTCCACGGGCAAACCTGGCTCGGTCGCTTGCTGAGCATAACGCAGTTGAGCTGGCGAAATCGTCAGTCCCGTCACCTTCACCTGCTGCTCACGTGCGATGATCCGAGAAGTTTGACCATAGCCACAGCCCACATCACAGAGATGCATGCCCGCCTTCAATCGTGCTCGTGTCACGACTGCATCCATCAGGTTACGGGTCGCCTGATCCGAGGATTCCTTGCCCGTGATCCACAAACCATGATGCACATGATCACCCCAGATCTCCCGATAAAACCGGTCTAACTGATCATAGTGTCCCGCCACCTCAGTGGGAGTTGCAGGTAGAGTGGACTCGATCATGGTGAAGTCGATATGCCGCACGCAGCCTGAGTTGGCAATTTGGAGAGGTATGACGGGGAACCGAATTATTTATCTTACGGGGCTTGAAAGCACCAATCTAGCTAAAGCATACCTGACAATGAATAGCCTTGTGAAGCGTATCCACTGTCAGGTGGACAAAAATAATGTTACCTGCCCAGAAACACCGTGCCTAGCGGAGGGAGGTCGATGACGACGCTCCAGGGCTGGCCTTGCCATTCTTCGTCGGAGGTGGTGAGGGGCAGGGGATTGATCATGCCGCTGCCTGCGTAGCCGGGGGCATCGGTATTGAGGAGTTCACGGTAGGTGCCGGCTTCACTGACGCCGACGCGGTAGTTTTTCCGGGGAACGGGTGTGGCATTGACGATGCAATAGACGCGGTCGCCATCCGGGGCGATGCGGACGAACGCGAAGATGCTGTTTTCACCGTCATTGGCGTCCAGCCATTGGAAGCCGCTGCTTTCATGATCGGCTGTGGCTAGGGCCGGGCGGGTGGTGTAGAGCCAGTTGAGATCGCAGAGGAGCTTTTGCAGCGCGGCGTGCTCCTCTCCCATGTAGAGGTGCCAGTCCAGACTGCGTTCGTGGCTCCACTCCTGCCATTGGCCAAACTCGGCCCCCATGAACAGGAGTTTCTTGCCGGGATGAGCCCACATCCAGCCGTAGAACATGCGTAGGTTGGCAAACTTTTGCCAGCGGTCACCCGGCATCTTGTTGATGAGGCTGCCTTTACCATGAACAACTTCATCGTGGCTGAGCACGAGGATGAAGTTTTCATCGTAGGCATACAGCATGGAGAAGGTGGCCTCGCCATGGTGATATTTGCGGTGGATGGGATCCTCCTCCATGTAGCGGAGAGTGTCGTTCATCCAGCCCATGTTCCATTTGAAGCCAAAGCCGAGGCCGCCAGTATCGGTAGGTTTGGAAACTCCGGGCCAAGCCGTGCTTTCCTCGGCGATGATGGTGGCTCCAGGATGTTTCTCATAGCAGATGCGGTTGAGATCCCGCATGAAGTCGATGGCCTCGAGATTCTCGCGACCACCGTATTTGTTAGGCACCCAGGCCCAGGGCTTGCGGGAGTAGTCCAGGTAAAGCATGGACGCCACGGCATCCACACGCAGACCATCGATGTGATACTGCTCCAGCCAGAAGAGAGCGTTGGCGACGAGGAAGTTTTTTACCTCCGAGCGGCCATAGTTAAAGATCAGGGTGCCCCAGTCCTGGTGCTCACCCTGGCGGGGGTCGGCATGTTCATAAAGAGCCGTGCCATCGAATTTGGCGAGACCGTGAGCGTCTTTCGGGAAGTGTCCTGGCACCCAATCCAAAATGACGCCAATGCCTGCCTGGTGGCAACGATCCACGAATTGGCGGAACTCATCGGGATTTCCAAAACGGCTGGTGGGGGCAAAGTAACCGGTAACCTGATAACCCCAGGAACCATCGAAGGGATGCTCTGCCACGGGCATCAGCTCGATGTGCGTGAAGTTCATGCTCTTCACATACGGGATGAGATCATCCGCCAACTCCAGGTAGGACTTGGAGCGGTTGCCCTGCTCAGGGATGCGTTTCCAGGAGCCGAGGTGCACCTCGTAGATGCTCATGGGGGTGTGATAGAGGTCCTGACGGGCACGTTTCTCCATCCACTCCTGGTCACTCCAGGTGTAGCGATTCAGGTCAAAGACCATGCTGGCGGTCTTCTCGCTGTGCTGACTGTAGAAGGCGAAAGGATCGCTCTTGATGGTGAGGTAACCTTCGGGCGTGACGACTTCGAACTTGTAATGCGTCTCCTCTTTGATGCCGGGCATGAAGATCTCCCACACTCCGGCCTCGATGCGCAGGCGCATGGGGTTGAGGCGGCCATCCCAGTTGTTGAAGTCACCGATCACGGATACCCGCTGGGCATTCGGCGCCCACACGGAAAAACGCACGCCAGAGACACCATCGATGGTGCAGAGGCTAGCTCCCAAGGATTCCCACAGGCGCTGGTGGGTGCCTTCGCGGAAATAATACAGATCGTGCTCGCCGACAAGATGGCCAAAAGAGTAAGGGTCCGCTGTGCGGATGGCCTGACCGTCATACGTGGCTAACTCCAGATCATAAGGCTTGTGGGCGGCCTCTGCGGGCAGCTCCACCTGATAAAAGCCATGATGATGCACCCGCTGCATGGGCCAGGCCCCGGAGCCATCCCGAGCTAAGACGGTGACGGCGTGGGCGCTGGGCTGGAAGGTGCGCACGATGGCGCGTCCGTCCTCCTGGGGATGCCGACCTAGAAAGCCGAACGGATTACCGTGTCGGGCTTCGAGAATGGCGAGAATGTCGGCTGAAGGACTGGTTGGGTCGGTCATGTGGACTGGTTAGCGGTGGCGAGCATCGGCTCAAGATGTTCCTGACAGATTTTGACCATTTCGTGTCGGTGCCATAGGTGGCGCCGGGGCTGAGACACGAAGGACGTTTGATGCCATTGCACGATCTGTGCCGATATCTCTTCGGGTTTTGACTGATTTGTGAAATACTGCCCTTTTTCACCTAGCACTTCCCAATGCACGGGTAAATCAGAGCAAAAGATGGTTAGTCGATGCAGCGCTGCTTCCAGCAAGGGCAGGCCAAAGCCTTCACCGGTGCTGGGAAAAAAGAGAGCGTCTGCCATGGTATAGAGACCGCGCACTTCGTCATCGGATAAGGCGCCGTCTTCTCCCAGGAAAAGCACATGGGATGCCAGATTCAGTTCCTGTGTCAGAGAGCACAGTTCCTGATGATAGAGTCGGCCATCCGCCTGATGAGGATCTGGGGCACCGGTGATGGCGTAGAGCACGTCGCAACCGGCATCGCGCAAGGCGGCGGTGACGCGCAGGCCGAGCTCGATGTTCTTTCTCCGCAGCAGGCGGGTGGGGTGCAGTAACACCAGCTCGCGCGCCCACAATTGCAACGCTGCGATCCGCTGGGGGATTCCCAGCACAGCGGCGAAGTCCAGGCCATTCGGCACCACGCGCACGGCTTCAGGGGGTAGGCCGGTGGCGGTAATATAATCTTGCCGACGCACCTCGGAGACGGCCACATTCAGGGCGTTGGGCACGGGTTGAGAGAGCTGCACATAGGAGGCCTCTTGCCAGGGCAGGTGGGCGTAGTGAGGATTGATCGAGGCCACGTCATGCACCCAGTTGATCCAGCGCACATCGGGTTGAGCAACTGCGAGGTCACGGAGTTCCTGAGTCCAGGCCAGATCGAAGGGCATGGTGAAGACATTGTGCACGATCACGGCTTCATAACTGGTCAGCGGCTGCCAAGTGGCTCGTGTGAGGATGCTCACTTCATGGCCCAGTGCCTGGAGTGCCAAGGCCTGATCCCTGATTATACGCTCCACGCCACCGATGACAGGTGGCTGGGTGTAGTGAATCAGGGCGATGCGCATGGGCGGGGGAGGCGTCGAAGTGCGAGAAGATGAAAAGATCGCACTGCGAGGCAAGGGAGTTCATAGGATCGGATATCCTAGCTCAGGTGGACTTGCGATAAGGTGACAAGACCGTTAAAAAGGAGATTTGTCGCCTGAATGTTGTCTCCTGCCGTCACTGAAGCTGCCTCCCGCCTGTGTCTCGCCTGCGGCATGTGCTGCAATGGGGTGCTGTTTCACATCGTCCGACTGCAACCGACCGACTCGGTCAAGGCTCTGGAAAAGATGGGCATGAAGCTCAGTCGGAAGAAAACGGAGCCTTATTTCAACCAGCCCTGCCGGTTCCTCCAAGGCTGCACCTGCCAGGTCTATGAACACAGGCCGACGCGCTGCCGACTGTTCGAGTGCCAGCAGATCCACGGCCTCGCCGCCGGGCAGATTACAGAGGCGGAGGCCCTCATCGTCATCCGGCAGACTCAGGAGGCGGTGGCACGCGTGGAGAGGTTGCTGAGCGAGCGGGGAAACACCGCTACGGAGCGGCCTCTGATGGAGCGTTTCCGTGAAACCCGCCAGGAGTCTGGCGAGCCGGACCTTCCCCTGGTGGAGGAAATGCAGCGCGTGAATGAACTGCTCAATCAGCATTTCCGCACCACCCCGATCCCCTGGTGGGACTCGTGAAGGCACTGGACAGTCGCTCTAATTGATCCACCTGTTCTCTATGCACGCAGCCGGTCCCAAAAACCCCCTCCATGGCATCACTCTCGAAATGATGGTGACGCAGCTCCAGGCTCATTATGGCTGGGAGATGTTGGGGCGGATGATCAAGATCAACTGCTTTAACTGGCAGCCGAGCGTCAAATCCAGTCTCACCTTCCTGCGCAAGACGCCCTGGGCCAGGCAAAAGGTGGAGGAACTGTATCTCGACTCGCTGGCCGATATCAAAGCGGGCAACTCTCCCCTGAATATTCCCGAGGATACCGCATTGGAGCCCGAAGAGCCGCAGAGCGAGGATCGGTAAGGTTGGTGGTTGGGTAAGTAACCGTGTCGGCAAAGAACCGGCCCCGAGAGGAGCGCGGTCACTGCCGACTGCCATTCTTCAAATTGAGGGAAATCCGCGTCGATAAAAGTGCGGAGAACAGTCTCCGCGCTCCACCCCAGAGGTTCACTTCCCGAAGTGCCGTTTGGCAAAGCGCAGATACTGCTCCCAGTCATAGCTGGTGACGTCGTGCTTCCCGGTGCGGATGTGATAGGCGATGCTATCACCCAGGGGATGATCGATGGCGGGCTGCTCTTTCACCCCATAGCCTTTTTTACCAAAGAGGGCATACACGGGCTCGGCATTCAGTCCAGAGAGGAACTCGCCCTTGGGGTCAGCCCACTGATCTTCCACGGCGCTGGCGATGTAAACCGGGCGTGGGGCCTGAAGGGCGATGAGCATGTGTTTATCAATCGGGCAGGCGGCTTCGTTGTTGGCGTAGCTGGAGTAGGTTTTGGTGAACCAATGAGGGAAAGATTTGGTGATGATGGCTGTGGTTTCACCGAAGTTACGGCGCATGATCGCAGCACCTCCTTCACCGGAGTTGTTGGAGATGACGACGCTGAAGCGCGGATCCTGAGCTCCGGTCCAAAGGGAGGTTTTGCCCAGTCGTGAATGGCCGATGACAGCCAGCTTTTGCGCATCAATGTCGGGATCTGTTTCTAGGTAATCGGCGATGCGGCTCAGGCCCCAGGACCATGCGCCGATGGCTCCCCAATCGCCGTTTTTCCATTCAGTGTTTGCTCCGTCCTTGCTGAGTGCGGCACGCAGGCCCTCCTTCCAGCCATCGGCATGATCGGGCTCCACATCGCCGTAGTAATACGTGGCCACGGCAAAACCTTGACCGAGGATCATCTCCAGCGGCCAGCGGCTGCTTTCGTTGCCTCGACTCGCTTCCGTGGCGCGATTATCCACGATGCCCTTCTCTTTGCTTGGGCGCATCCAACGGGTGGAAAGGGGCACGTCGGGCTCAGTGCTGACGGCGTGATTGCCCCCGAAGCTGGGACCGACAAAACACGGCACCGGACCTGAGACGTTGTTGGGTTGATAAATCATCACGTCCATACCCGCCCAGTTCGGATGTTCCGGCAGGGAGATGTGAATGAGCTTGCGAGTGGCTTTGCCACCCAGAGCATCCTTTTTCACCTCTTTGGTCTCAAAGCTCACCTTACCCCAGTTGCCTGGAGTGCGGCCAAAGACATGCTCTTGGAATAACGCGAGCACCTCGGGACGACGAACGTTGGTCCAATCCTCGGCTGAGTTGATCTCAGTGCCTTCACGCGTAACTAAAAGTTTAGGTAGTTCGTAAGGGACGATCTTGGATTCGTCGTAATTGGCAGTCTTCTGCTGGGCCTCAGCCCAGTCTTCACCGGAGAGCATCATGAGAGAAAAAAGAGGCAGGAAAAGGGTGCTTTTGCGCATGAGAGAAGCCGCGAAGGTTGGTCAGTTTTTGCGGCAGGAGACAATCGTCTTGAAACCACCATTTCTCGCAACTGATCCGTGAAGGCTGCTAGGTAAGCTGAGGGTATCTTTACTTCAGGGAACCAAATGTCGTTCTCGACATGTGAGAGCCGAATTGATAGAACCGAGGCATGGCTGAGGACCCAACCGAACTGGATAACCTGCCCCCGCAGGATGAGCAGGCTTCTGAGACGGAGTCACCTTTAGAAATGGCAAAAGATGCTCAAATCAGCCGCATGGCTGGATGCGCCAAGCTCGGCGGGTGTTTACTGAAAATCATGCTGGTTCTGGCCTTACTCGTGTGGGCACAGCGGTGTATCCAGACTCGACGTGAGGGGGGGAGTGTTAATGTGAAATGCAAAACGACGATGCAGGATATCATGATCGCCACGGGTCATTTTCACACGGAATACAAACGATTTCCTTTGCCGATGCCCGTGGATGAGAAGGTGGATACGACCCTGCGCTCACGAGGGGTGTGGGTAGCAGCCCTATTGGGACTGGAAGACTCGTTGAATCCTCGGAAGATCAAATTTGTGGATCTTCCTGAAGCCCGCGATGGCAAGCGGGGGCTACTCAAGGAAGGCACTGAGCAGGTATTGGTCGATCCCTGGGGGGAACCCTATCATGTGATCATGGATACGAATGCAGACAACAGCATCGCTAATCCTGAAGATGCCACGAAGGTTCTCGACGGGAAGATTTTCAGCTACTCTTCCGGCCCGGATCGCGATCCGAAGACCTGGGAAGATAATGTGTGCAGTTGGCGGTGAGTGCTTTGAGAGGAGCGCAGAGATTCGCTTCGCGGCTATGCAGTTTCTGCGCTTCCTTCAAATGGTGACGTAGCCGCGCCGATAGAAGATGCGGACAAGAGTGACCGCGCTCTTCTCGGGCTTTCAGTATCGACAGGCTAAGCCGTCGCCGCTTCCGCCGCAAACTTGCCGACGATTTCCATGGTGGCGCGTTGGCGTTCGTGGACCACGGCTTGACCTTTCAAGGCTTTGGCTTTGGCGGCGGCTGGATCTTTGGCCATGGCGACCACGGCGGGGACGATGTCGGGGATCTCGGATTCTTCATCAAGGTTGAAGAGCCATTCACTCAGCCCGATATCGCGCCACATGTAGCCCTTGCTGGTTTGCTCCGTCCAACGGCAAACGATGGCAGGGATGCCATTGCCGATGCACATGATCGGGCTGTGCATCTCCGCGCCGAAGAGTCCGGCGCTGCGCACGTAGGTGCTCAGAGCTTCGCCGGTTAGCCAATAGTTGGGACGCCAGACCACGCGGGCTTTCACGTCTTCAGGCAGCTTGTCGTAGAAATTGTCTTTGTTCACCTCCATTTGGCTGGAGTCCTCTGGGCAGAGCAGCACCTTCATATCGGTTTGTTTCACCACCTCAATGATGGCCTGACGCAGCGGCCCGAGGTCGTGCTCCTTCATTTCGTCATTCCGCTTTTGTTTGACGGGATCAAACTTCACGCCGGGCTTCATCTTCCAATATGGCGTGAAGCGCAGACGGCCGATGCAGCAGAGGAATTTGCCTTCTTCCAAGCCATGCTCCTTGAGGAAAGCGGTGGCTTTTTCATCATCACGCAGATCGGTAGCAAAGGCCCCATCGGGACCGAATTCCATGATTGGGCAAGTGCAGCCGAGCTTCTTCACCAACTCCATGGAAACGCTGTCGCGGAAGAAGACGAACTTGGATCCATTGAGAACGTTGATCGTCTTGGCGATCGCGCTCTCCGAAGAAGGCTTGGTGGAGGTGGAGCCTTGCGCGGCGACGGTGATGCCATAGACGCCGTAGGGTTTGCCGGTGGCTTCGTGCCACTTCACCACATCATTCTGGGCGACCAGGGAAGGGCCGGAGCCATGGAGAAGGAAATCGCATTCTTCGAAGGCTTGTTTCAGCTCTTCTCGCTTCAGGATGATGAGTTTGGGGAAACGCTTCATCAGCATCTCATCCACGCCGTTGTCCACTTTGCTCGGCCAGAGGCGCACTTCCACGTGGGGAAGATGCTTTTCTAACAACGCCAGCACACCGGGGGTGTGGGCGATGTCACCGATGTTCACGGTCTGCCACGAGGAACGCAGAATGATGCGCGGTGCGCGACCCGTTTGTGCGGCGATGGGCGAAAGAGCAGCCGCAAGAGCGGTGGTGAGAAAATGACGGCGATTCATAGGCTGGGGCTCAAGTCTCCCGCAGGGTCGGGAGGGGGACAAGGAGTTTTAAAAGCCTGGGCAGGACATAAAGACGCGGCTAAGCCGAGCTTGTTGCAATCCAAAATGAGGTTAGCGTATCAGTTATGCAGGAGACTTATCAGACCACCGCTCAGGTCAGTCCAGGCGGTGTGGTAAAACTCGATCATGTGCCATTCCCCGAAGGATGGATGGTGAATGTGAGCATAGTGCCGACGGAGCCCAAGCCACTGCGTGCGGCTTTTCCGTTTGGCTTGCATGCAGGCATGATCACCATGTCGGATGACTTTAACGAGCCTCTGCCAGATTCATTTTGGCTTGGGGAGGAAAATGATGAACCTGCTGCTTGATACGCAAATTTTTATCTGGGCTGACCAGGATAAGGGAAAACTGAGTGCTGCGGTGCAGTCGGCTATGGAAGATCGTTCCAATCTTCTTTTTATAAGCACTGCCAGCATTTGTGAAATGCAGATCAAGGTTCAACTCGGGAAGCTTAGCATTCGAAAACCACTAGCTGATTTGATCGAAGAATATGTGAGTCGAGATGTGTTGCGGGTCGTTCCTGTTTATCCTGAGCACACTTACGCTCTTCAGCAGCTTCCTCCTCTGCATCGGGATCCCTTTGACAGGCTCATTGTAGCCACGGCGCTTGTCGAGCACTCCACAATTTTATCAGTGGATGAGTTCGTGAAACAATACGCGGTGCCTGTCATTGGGTAACTTGGCGCAAAAAACATTAAGCCATCCCGGGCACCTTCTTCCCCGCCTTTTTTGCCGTGGTGATGAAGGCTTCCTGGAGATACATGGGCTCCAGAGGCGCGGCGGCGAGGGTTTCTACCTCGGGCTCAGGTAGAGCGGTCACGATGCGGGCGAGTTGAGCAGCATCGGGTTCGCAAAGAGTGATGCCGGGGAGATTCAGCGGCACTTTGGCATCGAAGGAAAACCAAGGCACGTTGGGTTGAGCTTCGACTCTCGATTGCGCTGTGGCCGCATCGATGATCTCAATCGGGCCTAACCGATGTTGCTGAACGTGAGTGACGTAATACATGCCGCGTCGGGCATCGCCAAGGATGGGGTAATCACTGTCGGGAGCGGTGGTGAGGCTGGACCAACCTAGAACCGGCCAACCACGGGAAAGGGCCACGCCTTGGGCCGCCGCGATGGCAATGCGCACGCCGGTGTAGGAGCCGGGACCGGTGCCGACAGCAATGAGCGCGGGACCGTTACCGACCGCCTCCAGCGCCTGACCGAGTGGGGCAAAGACCTGGGCATTGTGCGAGCGTTCGGCGGTGAATTGGGCCTCATACAGCAGGGCGTCGCCACGGAGCACGGCGATGACTCCACGCGGGGTGGAGAGATCAATGGCGAGGACGGTGCGGTGGGCGCTGGCGGAGAGATCGGTCATGCAGAGGCGGCGGGCTTTTCCATCACATGCCTTTCACCCGTGGGCAAGGACTCGAAGTGAAACCAGCGAGTGTGCTCGGGCAGGAGATCGGGAAAAAGATCCGCCCACTCGACGATGACGACACCGGGTTCATCCAGGAAATCATCCCAGCCGACGCTGAGTACCTGCTCGGGGGTGTCCATGCGATAAAAGTCGAAGTGGAAGATGGGCACCCGGCCATCCAGATACTCATGAACCAGCGTGAAGGTGGGGCTTGTGACGGCGGCGTTGGAACCCAATCCGGCGACGATGCCCTTGGTCGCCTGGGTTTTACCTGCGCCGAGATGACCGCAGAGCGCGATGACGCAGCCGGACTCCAAGTGAGCCGCCAGGGCGCGGCCCCAGTCGAAGGTGGCTTCAGGCGTGGGGAGGGTGGTCATGCAGAACGAAAATGCTGCCAGCCGCCGCTAGGCACAAGAGGAGCCTGGTCTTTTTCCACCAGTTTGCCGATGCGGGTCAGTTTCAGCTTCGGGAAGGCTTGCGCCCAGGCGGTGAGTTGTTTGGCCGTGGTCTTGGGGGAGAGCGCGATGAGGAGCTCATAGTCCTCGCCATCGCCCCAGGCCTGTTCTGGAGTGCAGCCGGGCGTGCGTGGTAGATCGGCGAGGTCCACCTGGAAACCGAGCCCGCTGGCCGATGCCAGACGTGGCAGGTCTTGGGCCAGCCCGTCGCTGATGTCCATCATGGCGCGTATGGGCAGATGTTCGGCCAGCCAATGAGCCTCGGCCATGCGCGGATGAAAGCGCAGATGCTTGCTTCGGATGGAGCCGCCCAGCTTGCCCGTGACATAGAGGTGATCGCCTGCCCGGGCTTGGCTGCGAGCGATCCACTTCGGACCCGTGACATGGCCACTCAGGCCGATGGTGAGGATGAGTTGCTGGCCCTTGGAGGTCTCACCGCCGACGATGCTGACGCCAAATTCGGTGGCCAGAGCTTGCAGCCCGGTATAGACATCGAGCACGCGTTTGACCGCAGTCTGCGGTGGAGCAATGAGCGTGACCAGGGCATGACGAGGAGTGGCGGCCATGGCGGCAAAGTCGCTGATGACGCGGGCCATGGCTTTCCTGCCCACAAGACGTCCTGGTGTCTCTGTGGTGAAGTGCACTCCCTCCACGACGGTGTCGGTTTTCAGGACCTGCGGGGTGCGTGCGCTGTGAACCACGGCGCAGTCATCGCCAGGGCCCGCCAGCACGCTTTCACCCTGCGGCAGTTTGCGGACGATCCGGCGGATCAATTCATCTTCACCGATGTCAGCCAGCGTCTGCATGGGCCATGTCTGGGAAAAGGATCATCAGTAAGATGCTGCCACCATTGAAGAGGCCATGCATCACCATGGACACCGCAAGGCTGCCAGTGAATTCATACGCGGCACAGAAAACCAGCGCCAGCACGGTGAGCGGCACCAGGCTACCGACGTGGAGATGCACGACGGCAAAGAGCAAAGCCGAGCAAAGCGCGGCAAACCAACTGTCCGTGAAGCGTTTGATCACGCCATAAATGAAACCCCGGAACATGGTTTCTTCGACAATGGGTGCCACGATGACGGCTGCGATCACCAGCATGCCTTTGGCCAGCGGGTCTTTGGAGTTACGAAATGCTTCCACGGAATCCTGGGAGCCCATGTTGGGCCAGAAGCCCTCCATCCACTGAGTGATGCCAGCGGAGGTGAGCATCACCAGAAGAAAGGTGGGAATCATGAAGATACCTGCACTGCTCACGATGCGTCGCAGGTTCAGCCGGTTCAGGCCGAAGAGTTCCAGCGGATTGAGATTCCTGACCGCACGCAGATAAAACAGCAACACCGCACAGATGAAGAGTTGGAAGAGAATGCTCAGGAACATGTTGGAGGCACTCAACTCGGCGGGAGTCGCAGAAGCATCCGGTGAGACAGGGGTGGCTTGTTGCAGCCCTCCCAACAGAAGGACGGAGATAGCCGCGACCACGAGGCCGTCGGTGATGATGAAGGGGTAGGCATCAACCTGCCCGCCGCTGTTCCAGCCCGCAGAGGGCCTTGTTTGGCGGATCCATTTGTAAGCCGCCACGCCGATCAGCAAGGCCAGCCAAACCAGGAGGGTAACATCACGCAGGATGCCGACAGTGGGAGCGTCCATGAGAGGGGGGAGAAAAGAGAAGGGGAAGATCAGTGCAGGTAAGCTCCCGGCAGATAATACATGAGGCCGGGTTGCAGCTTCGGCAGGGCACCACCGGTGATGTCGAGCTCGACCTTGGTTGGCGTCTGAGCTTTGCTTTGAGCCAAGCCGAGAGCGCGGAAGAAGCTGGGGTTGGACTGGTATTTCACCACCATGGCATCGGGGCAGGAACCCAATTCCTTAGCGGCAGCATACGCGTCTTCCAGATAACCGATCTGGTCCACCAGCTTGGCCTCCAGGGCCTGGCGTCCGGTCACCACGCGGCCATCGGCCACGGTGTTTCTCAGCACGTCTTTTGGCACTTTGCGGGCTTCAGAGACGATGCCGAGAAAGCGATCATACATCGTGTTCACCAGATTTTGCACATACACCTTTTCATCGTCACGCATGGGTCGTGCTCCGCTGAGGGTGTCCTTAAAGGCACCGCTGGTGAAGGTCTGTGACCCGAGGCCCACTTTGCCAAACAGTTCATGGTAGCTCATGGACTCCATGATGACGCCGATGCTGGCGGTGAGGGTGGTTTCGCTGGCGATCACTTTATTCGCTCCACAGGCCACATAGTAGCCGCCACTGGCGGCCACGGAGTCCATGTAAACGACCACGGGTTTTACCTCGGCGGCTTTTTTGACCGCGGCATAGATGATGTCGGAGGCAGTGACTTCACCCCCTGGGGAATTGATACGCAGGACGATGGCCTTGACGTTTTCATCGGCCACGGCTTGCTCCAGGCTGCGTTTCATCACTTCCACGCTGGGCAGCGCATTCTCCAGGAAACCTCCGACGCTCATGGAGGAGATCACGCCGTCCAGATCCAGGTGCACGATCTTGTCCATGACATCGGACTTGCCCTCGACCTCGATTTTCTCTGTGAGCTTTTCTTTAGGCAGGGGCATCCCTGCGATGTTCTCGCCAAACAGAGCGGCAAACTGAACGAGGTTCAGCCCGAGACTCAGACACAGGAACACGACCAGCGCGGCGATGAGACAACCAAAGACTGTTTTATTCATGGATCGAACCTAGGCGGCAGCCTGATCCGCGCAAGGAGCCGCTGTTTTTGTTTCAAAGCGACCTCAGGTGTGATGGAATGAAGACTGTATCGTGGGAAGTTACCGTAATCACGACTGCCGCAAAATCTGAAGAAGGGAATTCAAAGTCTGAATGAAGTTCTTTGCATCCTTACGTTGAATAGCCTCACAACCATGAACCGCCGTCGCTTTCTCCAATCCCTGGCCGCGCTGCCCACGGCTTCTGCCTGGGCCGCTGCCACCTCTTCACCTTGGAAGCTGAATTACATGCTGGCCTCCGCCATGTATGGCAATCTCTCGCTGACGGAAATTCTGCCTGAAGTGAAAAAGGGTGGTGCGACAGCCATCGAGCTGTGGCCGAAAAAGCACGGCACGCAGCGTGAGGAACTGGATGCCATCGGGCATGACAAGTTCGCCGAGATGCTGAAGGAACACGGAGTCGGTTTCGGTGGCACCACGCGTTACGATCTCGGGCCTTTTGGTCTGACGGAGGAGATTGCGGTGGTCAATAAACTGGGCGGCACCTTCATTGTCACGGGCGGCAGTGGGGACTACAAAGTCAGCCCTGAGCAGCTCAAGCTGAACGTGAAGGGGTTCGTGGAAAAGATGAAACCCCATGCCGCAGCCGCTGCGGAAAAAGGCGTGGAGATCGGCATCGAGAACCACATCAACAACCTCATCGATACGCCAGACTCCCTCTATTGGCTGGCCGATGAAATCCGCAACCTTCCTGGTATCGGCATCGCATTGGCTCCTTATCACCTGCCGCAGGATACCAAGCTGCTCTCGGATCTGATCCGCCACATCGATAAGAAGATGACGCTTTTTTATGCCTGGGAGCATGGCATGGGCTGCATGAAACCGATGCCCAAGGATGAAGAACTCCAGCAGATGCCCGGTCGTGGTAAGCTGGACTGGAAGCCGCTACTACAGGCGCTGAAGGACGTGAACTTCACCGGCCCTACGGAGGTCTTCATGCACCCTACACCACGCGGCATCCCCATCATGCCCACCCTAGCGGAAAGCACCGCCGAGATTGTGCGTGCCAAAGAGCACCTCGATAGCCTTATCTAGTCTCATTGAGGCAGGATTAACAAGATTTGAATCCTGTATTCCTGTCCCCAAAGCCTCCCTGTAAATTCTGAAAATCCTGCAATCCTGTCTAAAAATCTCCCCTTACTCCATATGCCAGAAGCCAAAGTCCTCGTCATTGTCGGTGATGCCACCGAAACCGTTGATACCCTCTATCCTTTCTTTCGTTTGATCGAAGGTGGTTACAAACCCGTCGTCGCAGCCCCTGAGAAGCGCAAATACCAGATGGTGCTGCACGAAATCAAACCCGGCTGGACCATCACCAAGGAGTGGGAAGGCTACAGCATCGATGCCGATATCGCCTTCAAGGACATCAATCCTGAGGAATACGTGGGCATCTTCTTCAGCGGCGGCCGCGCTCCTGAATACATCCGTGAGGATGAAGACCTGATCCGTATCACCAAGTGGTTCTGGGAAAACAAAAAGCCCTGCGCCAGCGTGTGCCACGGCGTGGAGATCCCCGCACGTGCGGACATCGTCAAAGGCCTGCGCATGGCCACCGTGGCCAAGTGCAAATTTGACCTCGAAATCTGCGGTGGCATTTACGTCAATGAACCGTGCGTCATTGATCAGCACATGTATTCCGGCCGCACCTACCACGACAGCGGTCACTTCATCGGTCCATGGATCAAGGCGCTGGACGCTGAGCGCGCGAAGATGGGGCTTTGATTGAAAGACCGCCGAGAAACGCAAGAGACGCAAACACCACCCATGAACCGTCTTCAGAAATTGCTTACCGTTTTTGCGCCTTTTGCGTTTTCTTGCGGCGAGTTGTCTGCCCATCCGCTCCAGGCGGAACCGATCAATCACGCTTACGTCTTCGGTTTTGATCAATACAATCTTCCCGAAGATCCCGATGAACATGTGGTCGAGGGTGGATACTTGTTGTTAGGTGAGCTTAACTGCACAGCCTGCCACACGCCACCCAAGGCTTGGCAAGAAAGGCTGGCCGCTAAGCCGGGACCGAATCTCGCTGGAGTCGGCTCACGCTTGGATGCGGACAGTCTGTGGCTGCTCATTCGCAGTCCGCAGCATCGGAAGAAGGGCACACAGATGCCCGGTCTCTTTGCCAATGAAGAAGGCGATGCCGAGAAGGTGGAAGCCCTGACGGAATATCTGAGCTCCCTCAAGCAGGACGTGAAAGCCATGCCTGCGGGGGACATTGAACGCGGTAAGGAACTCTATCACAAGGTGGGCTGCGTGGCCTGTCATGAACCCGCTACGGATTACCGTCCTGCGAAAGCGGCTGCGGATGTGGAGGTCGAGAAGCCCGGTCTTGCGTCGGTGCCGATTGCCTTGGCCGATGCCTATGATGTGAACGCTTTGGCGGAGTTTCTTTTCAATCCGCTCACCCATCGGCCCTCTGGTCGCATGCCAAACATGCGCTTGAGTGAGCAGGAAGCGGCTGACATCGCAGCTTACCTGCACATTGGCCGCACGCCGGAGAAAGCGACCGAACGTGCCGCTTTGAAAATCGCTTCTCAAGGCGTGGCCAAGGGCAAGGAAGTCTTTGCTCAGATGCGCTGCACCGCTTGCCATACCACCGAGCCCAAATCCGAGCCGCTGGCTACAGCTCCGGTTCAAGCCTTGGCTGAGTTGAAGATGCTCGATCATGGCTGTCTGGCGGACAAGCAGCCCTCCGGCACTCCGCGCTATGATCTGAATGAACTTCAGAAACGCGCTCTGCGTCTCGCCATCACCGCGATTCAGCAACCGACTGTGCCAGCCCTGACGACTAACCAGAAGGTGGATTGGCAAATGACCCGCTTGAATTGCTACGCCTGTCATGATCGCGATGGCAAAGGTGGGCCGGAAGATCCTCGTGCTCAATACTTCGGCTCCAACGACGGTAGTGCCGAGTCGCTCGGTGAGCTGGCGCATCTGCCGCCGAATCTGGATAACGTCGGGCGTAAGCTGACGGCGGAGTGGTTGAAAAAAGTGCTCTGGGGAGAAGGCGGTAGCGTGCGACCTTACATGGACACGCGCATGCCGAACTTTGGCGAAGCACAGACCGAGATGTTCGTGGGACTCTTGCCTGAAGCCGATAAGCGTGAGCAGTCTGTGGAGATCGATGTGAGCGGTTTGGCAAAGCATCACCGCGCGGAGACAGGACGGCAATTGATGGGTGCCACCGGTTTGGCTTGTGTGGCTTGTCATGGCTTAAAAGAGCGGAAATCTCTCGGCCCACCGGTGATCCGTCTCACCCATACCGTGGAGCGTTTGCAGCCGGAGTATTTTAAGGAGTTGCTGCTTAACCCGCAAGCCACCCAACCTGGCACCATGATGCCGCCGATGTTTATGGGCCGGAAGAAGGCAGACCAAGAAATCGAATCCATTTGGATCTATCTCAAAGAGTTGGAAGGGCAGCCTTTGCCGGAAGGTCTTCTTTCCACCGAGGACTTCGAATTGAAGCCCGAGAAAGAGGGCAAACCCATCGTGTTCCGCAGCTTCATCGAGGGGGCAGGGACTCATGCCATTGCAGTCGGTTTCCCCCAGGGACTCCATGCTACCTTCGATCCCGTGCAGGGACGTTTTACCCAGATTTGGCGCGGACGTTTTCTCGATGCCATGAGCAACTGGCAGACCCGCGAGATGCTGCCGATCAAACCGCTTGGCACCGATGTAAAGGCCTTGCCTGAAGTCAGTGGTGTGCGGGTGTTTGGAGGTTACAAGCTCGATGCCCAAGGCGTGCCGACCTTTCTCTACACCGTGGATGGTGAGCCTGTGGAAGAGACGTTGCGTCCTGCTGCTGATGGCAAGAGCTTCGAGCATGTGACTCAGATCAAAGGTAAGATTCAGAAGGAGGTTCTGTCATGGTAATGAAGTTGGTTAGTCGGGCGGTTTTGTTTTTCACCGCAGTTTCGAGTCTTGTGGCGGAACAAGAGACAAATCCTTATTACCGCGTTGTCACTTACGAGGTGCCGAAAGGTCTCAACCTGGAGGCCAGTGGTCTCGCCGTGCTGCCGGATGGTAAGCTGGCGATGTCCATTCGTCGTGGTGAGGTCTGGATCATCCAGAATCCACAGGCGGAACCTGCCACGGTGGAGAATCTCGGTTACAAGCTCTTTGCCTCCGGCATGCATGAGATCCTGGGCATGGATTGGCATGAGGGGGCGCTGTATGTGACTCAACGCTCCGAGGTGACCCGTCTGCGTGATACGGATAACGATGGCACCGCTGATGAATACATCACCGTTGGCCAAGGCTGGGGTGTCTCGGGGGCTTATCACGAGTATGCCTATGGCCCGGTGTTTGATCGCGAGGGAAACATGCACAACACCCTGAATTGCTCCATGGGCAAGAAATGGCCTGGGGCAGGGGAGGAAGCGACACACCCCCTGTGGCGTGGATGGTCGGTGATCACGCCGAAAGGCAGCACGAAGGCCACGGGTTTTAGCGCGGGTTTCCGCAGCCCCTGTGGCATCGGTTTGAATGCCGAAGGAGATGTCTTTGCCACGGATCAACAGGGTAACTGGATGCCCACCAATCCGCTCATGCACATCCGCAAAGGTGCTTACTTCAGCCATGCGGATTCCTTGGTGGATATGAAGCGTCCGGATTCACCGATCCAGGCTCCTGAAGGCAAACAGCCCGATGGCATCACCGTGGCCGAGGCCATGAGAGAACTGCCGCACTACACCCCACCAGCGGTGTGGTTTCCGTATGTGAAGTTTGGTCAAAGCCCGACCGGCTTGCGTTGTGATCTCACGGGTGGAAAGTTTGGTCCTTTTGAGAAACAACTTTTTGTTGGGGAGTTCGTGCTATCGGGGGTGAACCGCGTCTATTTGGAGAAAGTGGGCGGCGAATATCAGGGCGCTTGTTTTCCTTTTATGAATGGCCTGCAAAGCGCTGTGCTGACGCTGAATTTCCTCACCGACGGTTCCCTCGTGGTGGGGCAGTCCAATCGCGGATGGAACAGCTATGGCAATCGTCCTTTCGGCGTCCAGCGCATCGTTCCTACGGGTAAAGTTCCGCTGGAAGTGCAGAAGCTCGAGGCTTTAAAGGACGGCTTCCGTTTCACTTTCACTCGGCCCATCAAGCCCGCCAACTGGACTCAAATGAAGGCGCAGAGTTACACCTACCTGTTCACAGCTAAATACGGCAGTCCAGAAGAAGATGTCGCCGATCTCAAACTCAGTGATTTCAAACTCTCTGACGACGCTCTCTCACTGACCGTGAAATGCGCCAATCTGCGTCCAGGTTACGTGCATGAGTTTGAACTGCCCGAAGTCAATGCTAAGGACGGTTCACCGCTCTGGCATCGTCTGTCGGCCTATACCTTGAACAAGGTGCCGGAGAAGTGAATGCGGGGTGAAGCTCTCTCGTCCATTGCGATTAAGAGTCTGGATGGAGGGAGGGGAGGCTACGGCTTCCTTTTCGCGCTTGTCTCACGCTATCTGCCCATCCTCAATCGATTGATTCGCCGCCCCATTACCTTTAGCTGAGCAGGGTGACTTGGAGAATGAACCGACCGCTTCCTTTCTGGTGTCTATGAGGTCACCCGCGCTCAGACCATACCTCCTTGGATATTTTCACGGAAGAGACCTAAATATCATTGCATTCGGATAGCCTCTCGTGGTTGCTGAGCGTGATGGCTCTCGCTAGCGTGGGGAGATGCGCATTCTCATTGCCAGTGACAAATACAAAGGCTCTCTGACCGCCACCCAAGTGGCCCAGACCATCTCTCAGGCTCTGCGGGAAACTCTTCCGGAAGTGGACTGTGATCTGTGCCCGATCGCCGATGGTGGCGAAGGGACAACGGAGGCGATGGTTACGGCTCTGGGCGGCGAGTGGCTGTCGGCCCCTGTGGAGGATGCTCAGGGACGTCCGCTGGAGGCGCGTTATGGCCTCTGCCGGCGCCAGGGCATTTTGGAAATGAGCGCGGCCAGCGGTTTGGCTTTAGTCACGGATCTCCCTCTGAAGCCTGAAACGGCCAGCACCTACGGCACGGGGCTGATGATGAAGCATGCGGCGGCCCACGGTGCTGAGCGTATCCTCATCGGCATCGGCGGCAGTGCCACGAATGATGGCGGGCTGGGCATGGCCGCCGCTTTGGGATGGCGTTTCCTGGACGAGTCGGGGCAGGAATTACCCGCGGTGATGGAGCAGATGCATCGCCTCCACCAGGTAGAGAAATTGGTGGACTTCGCGTGTCCGGTGCTGGTGGCTTGTGATGTGGAGAATCCTTTGTTAGGTGAAAGGGGGGCGACTCGGGTCTATGGTCGCCAGAAGGGTGTGCAGGATGCGGCTTGGTTTGAAGAGCGCTTAGACCGGATGGCAGAGGTGGTGGCCTCGGCCATCGGGAGTGATCCTCGAGATGTGCCAGGGGCCGGGGCGGCAGGCGGTCTGGGCTGGGGCTTGATGGCTTTCTGTGGAGCACGGCTGACCTCAGGTTTTGATGTCGTGGCGGAGCAGATCGGGCTGGAGAAGCGGGTGGCTGAGGCGGATCTGATCATCACCGGAGAAGGTCGGCTGGATGCGCAGACGCTGCATGGGAAGGGGCCTGTAGGCATTGCGCAGATGGCGCGTCGCCTGGGCAAACGCGTCATCGCTTTTGCAGGTAGCATCGAAGAAAACGCCGAGTTGCGGGCACGCTTTGACTTAGCGTACGCCATCAAACCCGCCGAGATGCCTCTGACTGAAGCGGTAGCCCGTGCTCAAGAGCTTTTGGATCAAACAGTTCGAGCAAGTGCCCCGGAGATTCGGGCTTTGGGGGTGGGATGATGCAGTTTTCGGTTTGCAGAGGCCGGTTTCCGGACACTGTCACGCTCCGTTTTTAATCAATCGCACCACTTCACATCACGATGCCAAAACAAGTCGTCCTTCTTTTCGCCGGTCAGGGAGCCCAAAAAGTGGGCATGGGTAAAGACCTTGCCGAAGCCTATCCTGCCGTGCGTGAGCTCCTGGATCAGGCGGATGCCGCCTTGGGTTACTCCTTGTCGCAAGTGATGTTCGAAGGGCCGATGGAAGAGCTGACCAAAACCAGCCGCTGCCAGCCTGCTTTGTATGCTCATGGCCTGGCTCTGCTGAAAGTGCTGAAGGATAAAGTGCCGGATCTGGAAGTCACCGCAGCCGCGGGTCTGTCCCTGGGGGAATTCACCGCGCATGCAGCCGCGGGCACCTTTGACTTCGCCACCGGTCTGAACCTTGTGTTCCAGCGCGGCAGCTTCATGGAAGAAGCCTGCGAAAACACCAAAGGGGCCATGCTGGCCATGATCGGCGGTGAAGAAAGCGCCATCCGTGAATTGGCGGCTGAGAGCGATGTGGATGTCGCCAACCTCAATGCCCCGGGCCAGATCGTGCTCAGCGGCAGCGTGGAGGGCATCGAAGCCGCAGCGGCCAAGTCCAAGGAAAAAGGCATCAAGCGCGCGATCCCGCTGCCGGTGGCTGGGGCCTACCACAGCCGTCTGATGAAGAGCGCTCAAGACAAGCTGGCTGTGGTGCTGGAGCAGGCGGCCATCGTCAGTCCCGCCGTGCCGGTGGTGTGCAACTTTGAGGCTCGCCCAGTCAACCGCCCTGAAGAGATCCGCGCGACCCTCACCGCCCAGGTCACCGGCAGCGTGCGTTGGGTGGAGTCCATGCAGCACCTGATTTCCCAGGGCCACACTCTCTTCATCGAGCTGGGACCTGATGCCACCCTAGCCGGTCTGATGGGGAAAATTGATAAGAGCGTGAGGGTGATCTCCATCAAGGATACCGCCACCCTGGATGCAGCAGTGGCGGAGTTGACGGCGTGATCTCAAGCGATCATGTTTGATACCGATGAACATGTCGGCCCAGCCTGATTCAGTCCTCCTGCCGACTGTCGGCATCGCTAAGATTATGGCGCTCGCAGTCGCTGGAGTAATTCCTTTAGCGATGTTTGGGGGCTGGGCTCCGATGGCCTTTCTGCTGACCAGTGTCTTGGCGGGACTGGTCACAGTAGGCCTGTATCTGTTGTTTTTCCAGACGCGGAACCGGCTGTGGCTGCATGTGTGCTTCTACTACATGGTGCTGCCGGTCGCGCAGCTAGGTCATTGGTTCGATCTCAACAGTCTCTTGTTTCATCTTCAAGGCGTTTGCATGGCTTTTTTGCCCAGCCTCCTGATGTTCACTCTCGGGCGAAGCTGGGTTGATCGACTTGGTCAGGACTCGGCTCCTAAGCTGGATTCAACTCCATCAAGCCCGGTTTAGCCAACCGGACCTCGATTTCCAAACGAATTAATTCGAACGACAAAACGCCGCTTTCGTCTATCGTTTCCCAACCCCATCCACGTTATGCTCGAAATTTTTCAAAGTCCTCTGAACACCTTTGGCATGGGCTTTGCCCTGGGTGCTGTCTTTCTGTTGATGGCCTATTACAGCCACTGGAAGACCAAGAGTGAGTTCAAACGCTACAAGTCCCACCTCAGCGACAAGCTGGAACTGGACGCCAAGCAGCTCCAGGACACGAACAAGGAGCGCGCTCGCTTAGCCCAGGAAAACGAGCACCTGCGCATTCAGGTGAACCGCCTGAATGAGAAGCCTGAGAACAAACTTCAGCGTGAGCTGGAAGTCCTGGCTCGGGCGGAGAAGCACATGCTGATCAATGCACCTGGCTTTGCCCCAGCGTGGGAAATGGCCAAGTCTCAGGCCCTGTCTCAGATCGAGACGGAAGAGAAAGGCATGTCCTTCCCCCAGAAGATTTTCCGCAAGTTGATCGGTCCAGGCAGTGGCAGCAACGGCTCAACCGCTCTGACGGAAAACGCCACTGTGAAGAGCGGTGAGACGGCGACCACGACAGCGTGAGGAGGCTTGTCCTACAGAAGCACGGCCGTAGGGCGGGTTTGTTCTGCTAGCGACTTGGTTCAAATCTCGGATCTGGTTGCAGAATAACCCGCCTTGCTGGGGGCACCGAAAGGCCTGCCACGGTCGTTCACCTCACCATGTCCCTTGAGAGGCGGGTAATCCGGCAATGGGACTCAAGAAGAAAGGTGGGGCCATAGTTGGACAAACCCGTCCTACTGGCGAGCTCTGGATCATGGAGATGAGCTTGGAGTGCATCAAACCAGCACCGTGGCTAGACTGAGAAAGACGCCCATGCTGACCACATCCGTGGCCGTCGTGAGGAAGATGCTGGAGGCGGTGGCTGGGTCGGCTCCCAGCTTTCTCAAAGCGAGCGGGATCAAGGCCCCACATAAGCCACTGACGATGCAACTGGCCACCATGGAAAGCCAAACGACGAGCCCCAGGAGCCAAGCTTGCGCATTCCCCTGCATGCGGGCGTAGATGAACATGCCCACGCCTGCACTCACGCCGACCAGGGCACCATTGAGTAGGCCAAGAGCGCCTTCCTTCATCACCAGTCGGCGTTCGTCGCCTTCTTTCAGATCGCCCAAGGTCATGCCTCGCAGGGCCACGGCCAGGGCCTGACATCCAGTGTTTCCAGACTGTCCGGCAAGAACGGGGAGAAAGGCCGCCAGGAGAACGAGCCGATCCAGCGTGTGCTCGAAGAAACCGACCACAGCGGCGGCCAGAAAGGCGGTCACCAGATTGATTTGCAGCCACGGATGCCGGAAGCGCAGGCTATGCAGCACGGGGGTGCTCAGACGTTCCTCATCATTCACACCCACCATCGTTCCGGCCTGAGCACTGATCTCGATGGCGCGAGCCTCAAATAAGTTTTGACCGCGCACCAGTCCGAGCAGTCTGCCTTCCTCATCACAGACGGGATAGACCGGAAGATGCCGGTTGACCGTCAGTTTCATGGCTTCCGTCAATTCCATGTCGGGCTTCAGGGCAAAGATCGCTTTATACATGACCTCCGAGAGCAAAGCTTCCGGTTTGCCAAGCATCAGATCTCTAAACACCAGAACTCCGAGGAGCCTATTCGCGTCATCGGTGACATAGCCGTAGGTGATGAAAGCCCGCTTCGTCAGCTTACGCAGGGCTTCAATGGTGTCCCGAATCGTCATGGAAGGACGAAAGACGGCAACTGGGGGCTCCATCAGCCAGCCGACCGAATCTTCAGGATACTCCTGGTTGCGCATCCACTGATGAGCTTTCTCGATGGGGGCTGCGGCGATGACGACGCAGCGATGCTCAGCCGTCATCTCATGGAGCACCTGCTGGGCAACCATGGGATTCAGGGCTTCCAAGACGCGGACCCCATCGGCTGCGGGCAGAGTCTCCAGTAGGTCCGCCGCCTCATAGGGCGCTCGTTCACGGACATCTTCAAGGAGATTGGCATCGTCTTCCCGACTCATAAGGTATCAATAAAACCCAGGAAGCTAGTGTGTCCATCACGGGCAGGTTCATCGCTCAAAATGCATTTCAAATATCGGGCGTGGCATTCCCCACGTTGCCGATTGACGCGGCCCTGAGATCAGACGCATATTCTCGTCATGAGAGCTTTTTCTTGGATGGTCGGGGCACTCGTTTTGAGCGCTAGTTTCTGCATGGCTGAAATTCCATTGGATGACGCGACCATCATCCTGGGAAAACGTGTCGGCCCGATTGAAAAGGGCATGACCTTGTTTGGTCTCAAAACCCTCTTTGGCGGAGGCAAGGTCAAGGCGGCTGACATTGAGATCGGGGAAGGCGAAACCATGGCAGGAGCCAAGCTCTTCGAGGGCACCGGTAAGGAACTCGAAATCATCTTCAATCCCGAAGGAGATGAAAAAGAAATCTGGGACATCAACATCATCGGTAAAGACTGGAAATTTGAAAATGGCCTGAAGCTGGGCATGCCGTTGACTGAGGTTGAAAAGATCAATGGTGGTCCCTTTGGGGTGCTTGGGTTTGGCTGGGACTACGGTGGCTTTGCCAATTTTGAAGGTGGTAAGCTGGAGGCCAAAGTGAGCATCCATTTCAAATCGGCTAAACCGGATGTCGATGACTCATTGATCGGCGACAAACTGATCCCGACCACCGACAAAAAACTGCGGGCTGCAGGCCTTACGATCGACGGAATCAGCGTCTTTTTTCGATAACCAATTTTACTCATGCGCATTTGGGATCTTCACTGTCACCTCAGCGGTATTGCGGGCCTGAACCCTGAGGATCGGTTGACGAACTTGCTGCGCTACGCGGACCGCGTCGGTATCGAGCGCCTCTGTGTTTACATGGGTCTTAAGTTCATTCAGGACCCGACTCCCGAGGAACTGACGCAGCAGAATGATGACGTTCTGAAAGCTCTCGCCAAGCACAGCGACCGTGCCTTTGGGTTTGTCTATCTCAGCGCGAAACATATCGACCACAGTTTGTCTGAACTGGAGCGCTGTGTGGCGAACGGTCCCATGGTCGGGGTGAAACTCTGGGTCGCAGGCCGATGCGACAATCCCGCGACCGATCCCATCATCCATCGTGCAGCCGAGCTGAAAGCGGTGATCTTTCAGCACACTTGGTTTAAGACCCAGGGGAATCCTAAGGGGGAGTCCACGCCGAATGACATGGTGGCCCTGGCCCGCCGGTTCCCCTCAGTGCCTATGATCTGTGGCCACACCGGCGGCACTTGGGAACTGGGGGTCCGCGCGATTCGAGACTGCCCCAATCTCTATGCCGATCTGGCGGGTAGCGATCCCACCGCAGGGATGACCGAGATGGCCGTGCGTGAACTCGGTCCCCATCGTGTCCTCTATGGTAGCGATGCCGGAGGTCGTAGTTTTGCCAGCCAGCTTGCCAAGGTGCATGGGGCACAGATCCGTGCTGCGGATAAGCAGCGCATCTTTTGTGACAACCTGCGTCAACTCATGTTGCCCATCCTCAAACAGAAAGGCATTTCCGCATGAAGCCAGGCGTTTCTCGTCGTCATTTTCTAAGCCGGAGTGCAGCTCTCGCCGCGTTACCGATGCTGACCTCGACAGCAACTCCGGTGCAGTCTCGCATCGTCGATTGCAATGCCCATCTGGGTGAGCATCCAAATCGCCGCTTGCTGCCTATCACGGAAGATTTTCTGCGGGATCGAAACATCCAGGAAGCTTGGGTAGCTCCCTTTGAAGCTCTACTCCAGCGTGATCTGACCGCTGTGAATGCACGCCATGTGGCGCGTTGTGCGGGGCGTCTGAAGCCTGTCGGTGTGGTGCATCCCGGTTTACCAGGTTGGCTGGATGATCTGCGCCGCTGTCGGGAGGAGCATGGGCTTCAAATGCTACGCCTTTATCCGGGTTATCATGGCTACACTTTGAGTGATGCATCCTTGGTTAGGTTGATGGAGGAAGCGACAGCGGCTGGGATGCGGGTGCAGATCGTGGCTCAGATGGAAGACATGCGCACCCAACACCCGCTGCTCCAAGTGAAGCCCGTGGATTTTAAACCGCTGGCTGCCTTATTGAAACAAGTCCCAGAGGCCCGGATCATGATCCTGAATGCCAATGCGGTCATGGCTCAAACCGTGTTACGCGGACTGCCAGACCTCTGGATTGACATGGCCATGATTGAGGGAGTGGGCGGTGTGGAAAATCTACTTCAGCACTGGCCGGCAGATCGCTTGGTCTTCGGCAGTCATGCCCCCTTTTTCTATGCCGAATCTGCGCTGTTGAAGCTGGAGGAGTCGGAACTGACGGAGGCTCAATTGACCGCCATCAAACAGGGCAACGCCCAGGCCTGGGGAAACTAGAGTCGTTTCATTTGATCGCTTCTGGGAAGCTCATGATGGGAGCTTGTGTTTTGTATCATCGAGATCCGAGCCTCGCTTCACAACCATTCCTCAATGGCTTCCCATCAGTGCCTGCGGATGTTCGCCAATGGGCCCGCTAACTTCCTTTCCTTTTGTGGGGATCAATGATGGCGAACAATGCGCTTTTCTCTTCGGCGGGAAGGGTGGCTTTCTGGATCCATGCCCGCATCTTGGTTTGGTAAGGGATGTTCTGAGGAGCAAACTGTGCGGCGGATGATCGGGCCTGGGAAGCTGCCTGCACGGGTAGAGAGAGGGTCCAGTCGAGGGCTTCTTCAAGCTGGTCCTGTTGAGCTAAGTTTCGAATGTATCGCTCCGCCAGAGTTTGGAGGCGTTCTTGGGAGACTGATGTGAGATCTTGCGCGCTCAGGGCCTGGGCAAAGGACTCGGATCGACTATCGTGAAGTTCGAGCCAACGAGCAATCTCTGTGACCGCCATTTCCTGCCAGTCGCCGACGGCATGATCCGCCATGAATCGAAAGGCGGCATCGGGCTGGCTAGGAAGTCGGTAACCCGCAGTCATCACGATCACTTTGTCATGGTCGGGATCTTCTCGAAATGGCTGTAGGAGGGGCTGAATGGAGACTTCGGATTGATTCCGGAGTGCAAAGGCCAAGCTACCAACCAAGGCATCCAGTCCTAGTCCCTGTTGCTGGACATAGGCCAGAGCTTCCTTGGGGTGTGAGCCGACCCAGATGGAGGCGACTTCTGCCGCGAGTTCTTGACGATCAGCACCCACAGGCAACCCCTCAATCCAAGTGGCGGCGGCTTCCGGTCTGGTCCTCGCCCAATGGCCGAGAATGGCTTTCGCCGCTGTGACTTGATCTTCGATGGCGTTGGATTGAGTGATCCGGCGCAGAGTTCTCTCAGGATCATCGGCTTCCTGAGCGCTATAAAAGGTCGCCAGATACACGTCTCGCGTGCTGGGCTCCGTTTCAGAGAGCCATTGTAAAACGGCGTCTTCAGTGAAGTTACCCGAGCGCACTCCTTCCGAAAAGAGTGCCTCTTGGTAGGCTCGATTGCTGCTGATCAACATGGGGTTGAGAACCGCCGTCGGATCGAGCTTGAGCCATTGCTTGTAGAGGGTGCGGGCGCATTCGATGGCCCAGTCCGCATAGGTTCGGTCGTATTTGGACGGGTCGGGGTCGGTGGATTTTAGCAGAAAAGCATGTGCGCCCTCGAATGAAGCGGTGGGATCCCCTGCTGTTGCACGCAGGAGATTGGCTACCTCTGCATCTTGAGTGAAGTGTTGATCCGCCAGCTCCAGAAGTTGCTCAGTCGTCAAGCGGGGGACCAGGGCCAAGATGTGGTGGCTCTTGAAAGCGGCGTCCGGACTGCCTAACAAGAGGGGCAGTGATCGGCTGGACGCCTCGTCTGTGATGATGGTCTTTAGATAACCACCGATCGTGGTGTCTTCAATACCCACCTCTTTGGCTTTGGCCCAGATGCTGCCGGGATGATCCCACTCCTCCAACCAGAGTTGAGCATGTGCGGGGATGCGCGGATCTGGACTGGTCTCCATGAAGGCGGCCCATGCGGCGACGTTCCGTCGTTGGCTCGGGGCGCTGATGGCAAGAACGGTATCTAGCTCGTTCAGATCCTTGCTGGTATAACCACTTGTGGCATAAGCCCAGGCCACGGCCTCGCGGGGATGGGCACGGATGAACTCTTTCCAAAGGCTTTTCAGCAGGTGGAAATTGGCCTGATACGATTGCGCAGGAGCGGAGGTACGAGTGGTGACGAGTTGATCGAACGCGGATCGCTGGATCTTGATGCCCATGTCTTGGAGGATGGGGAACTGTTTCTCGGGATCTGATTCGGTGAGAAATTGGCTCATCAACTGTTGGAGTCGCTGTTGGGGTATCCGAGGCGCTCCTGCCCAGATGTCACGTGCTTCAGCCAGCCACTTGGCTTTTTCATCGGCAGAGAGAGACAGCCTTGAGTTCTGTCCATGCTTCGAATTTACTCCAGCGGGGGGCTCAGAGTGGGAAGCTCCCGTCAACCAATACATCAAGGACGAGTCTGAAGAGGCGAGATCATAGCCTGCTAGGACGAGCAAAAGAGTGGTGGCTGCGCTGAGGGGCAACTTCATAGCTGTAGTCAACGCAAGGATTTGACCTGTAAATGTTGCCACAGAGGCCGACGCCCCAGCTTTGGCAGTTGCCATCATGGCAGAAACTAAAAGGGGCGTTGCGCTCAGGGCGACGCCTTTGGCTGCATGTGTGGAGAGTAGCGCGACGAGAGTGGCTCCACTGATCCCAACGCCGCGCTTAGCGAGGAAGCGTCGGAGAGATTCGATGGCACGGGCCAACTCGCGACTGACCACCGTTTCAGAGATACCCAGAGCCTGAGCGGCTGCCCGCTGAGGTTGGTTTTCAAAGTAACACTGGATGACGAGGTCACGCTGCCGCTGAGTCAGCTTAAGCATGGCTTCATCGAGATGTGCCTCCAGTTCACTCCATTGCTCTGAGGGAGCCTGGGGCAGGGTGGAGTCTGCGGCCTCGGGAGAGGATTCACGGACGCGGCGACGCCGAGCTTGCCGTTGAAGATTAAGTGCGGTGCGGCAGGCGGTCTGGTAGAGCCACCCAGGTAGGGAGGTCTGCGGCGGCAAATGGCGAGCTTTTTTTGTCAGGAGGAGGAAGGTCTCCTGCGCGGCATCTTCTGCTAGAGAGGAGTCCCTGAGAATGCGGCAGCAGGCGGCCATCACCAGCCCTCGATGCTGCTCGACTAGGCGGGTGCAGATCTCAGAGGTCATCCCATCCCGCAAGGCCGCGAGATCGACATTGGTGATGTTATGGAGAAGCGGTGTCATGGCTTTACCCCTAAAGTGTCCGCTTGGGTTTTGAACTTGCGGGAAAATTATGAGTCAGCTTGGGCCGAGTAAACACAAGTCTTCAAGCACCGAATGGTGACGTACTGCTCTTTGGTAGGCTGAAGACGGCTTACTTCGCCATCCACGGTCCATACTCCACGGGCACAGTCGCTTCGAACTTGAGCGGCTGGTCATGAATCGGATGGTGAAAGCTGAGCTTCCAGGCGTGGAGCATGAGGCGGGTGGTGGGCACTTTTTGGCGGCTGGGGTGGCCGTAGATGGGGTCGCCGAGGATGGGGAAGCCGAGGCTTTCCTTCATATGCACGCGGATCTGGTGGGTGCGGCCTGTGAGCAATTTGCAGCGGATGAGAGCGGCGTCTTTATAAACGGAGAGCTGTTCCCACTCGGTGACGGCTTCCTTCCCGGCTCCATCGTAAAGGATGGCCATGCGTTTGCGATCCACGGGGTGGCGGCCGATCATGTTCTGGATGCGGCCGCTTTTATCTTTGGGCACGCCGTTGATGGCCGCGAGGTAGATTTTGCTCAGACGACGTTCAGAAAAGGCTTCGGTGAGGCGGCGGTGGGCGATGTCGTTCTTGGCAACGACCATGCAGCCGCTGGTGTCCTTATCCAGACGGTGGACGATGCCGGGGCGCATTTCGCCACCGATCCCGCTGAGGTCATCGCAGTGATGGAGGAGCGCATTGACCAGCGTGCCGTCTGGGTTTCCGGCCGCAGGATGCACGACGAGACCCGGGGGTTTGTTCAGGACGAGGATGTCCTTGTCCTCGAAAAGAATCTCCAGTGGGATGTCCTGAGCAACGACTTCCACAGGGGTAGCCTCAGGAATGGTGATGGAGACGGCATCTCCAGCTTTCAAGGCAGTGCTGGCTTTGGTTGGGCGTCCGTTCAGAGTCACGTGTCCGTCGCGAACTAAATCTTGCAACCGTGACCGAGATAGGTCAGGAAGCTTGCCTGCCAGATGTTTATCCAGCCGTTGTCCGATGTCGCTCTGCTCTGTGATGGTCCAATCCACCTCACATAGTCATGATTCGAATAAATTAGGCAATCTGTAATTTCTGGCATTTCCCCTGCGATGGAAGTAAACAGCCTGTGAAAAGGCATAAACCCTCAGTGATTCCAGTTCCCGAACAGTCTTACCTCAGCACATGTCCCGTCTGTCAGAACCAGATTGATGTGACATCGCTAGAGCCGTTCACGAAGCTGAAGTGCCCTTTCTGCGGTCAGATGGTGCGTGTGCGCCGGAAGTTTGACCACTTCGTCATCGTGCGGCAGATCGGTGAGGGCGGGATGAGCCGGGTGTTCGAGGCGGAGGACGAGACTCTGGGTCGCCGGGTGGCGCTGAAGATTCTGAACCGCCAATACAGCCGTGATGCCAGCCGGGTGGAGCAGTTTCGTCAAGAGGCGCTGATCACCGCGAATGTGAATCACCCCAACGTGATCAAGCTCTACTCGGTGGGGTATGATCAGGGCTACTTCTACATTGCCATGGAACTGGTGAATGGGGGGAGTCTGGAGCAGCGCATTCGTAAAGAGGGCACCATCAAAGAAGAGGAAGCTCTGCGCATCGGGCGTGAGGTGGCGGAAGGCTTACGGGCAGCTCAGCAACTGGGGCTGATCCACCGGGATGTGAAGCCGGCGAACATTCTCTTCACGGAGACAGGCACGTCTAAGGTGGTGGACTTTGGTCTGGCCCTGTTTGTCGAACGTGGCCCCGACTCGTCCAGTGAAATTTGGGCGACGCCTTACTACGTGGCGCCTGAGAAGATCATTGATAACCGAGAAGACTACCGCAGTGACATCTTCAGCCTCGGAGCGACCCTTTTCCATGCTCTAACGGGCCGGCCACCGCATAAGGCGGAGTCGAACAACATTCAGGAACTGCGCATGATCAAATGTCGGCGTGTGGCCCTGGAAGACAGTGGCCTCCGCTTCGCCCCACGGACGATCCACGTGGTGAATCGGATGGTTGCATTTCGCCCACAGGAACGCTGTGCGAACTACGATGAGACGGTGGAAGAGCTGAAACTGGCCGAGGGGCTGGTGGGACAGACCTACGGGGGAAGATTCCGCAGCCGTAAAGCTCGATGGTTGATTGCCGCTGCGGCAGCCTTGGTCTTGGCCTTCGGGGTCGGCTGGTTAGTCCGCAGCACGGGAGATCGTGTGGCGGCCTCCATCACAGAAGTGGTGGAGACCACCGATACAGACCTGAGTGGGGATGGCGGCACCGCCCTCCAGGCAGGCCGCCGCACGGTGGCGGAGAGATTCCTGGATGCCCGGGAAATCATGCTCAATAAGAAGCGCTTTTCAGAAGCGCGGCATCAGTTTGAGAGGCTGGTGGAATCCGGCGATACCCGTCAGCCTACGCGCAACTGGGCGCGCTTCAATGCGGCTCTGTGCAGCATTGTGCTGAACCAGAAAGAGAACGCCGTCAATCATCTGAAGAAGATGGCCGAGGATACGGGGGAGGGGAACAGTCTCGTCACCGCTGAACTGGCCGGATTCTTTAAGAGTCTGGGCTCTCGGATGGGAAACAACTTGGGGTTAGGTGCGTCTTTGGATTCGCTTCAATACAGCACCACGCAGGAGTCCGTGCTGGGTTATCTCATGCAGGGCTTGGCCGAGTGGCACTTTGGCGATGCCATGCTGGGAAAAGCGGAGTTGGATTACTTTGCCGCCCATCTGGCGGATGTGCCGATCGGAGGCAGCGCCACCTCTCTGGAGTGGGTGCAGGGCTACCGCTCCATCTACAGCCTGTATGTGAAGGATCTCGCAGTCGCTAAAAGCGTTTTGGAGGTGGCAGAGCCGACCGATTTGGAGAGCTGTCGTGCCGCCCTAGCCACCGTGAAAAAAGCGCGGGAGAAGCTGAGCAATGGAGGCGCTCTTAAACAGGCCCTGGCCCGTCGGGAAGAAGACTTGAAGCGAGAGCTCAACCGTCTCCGGCTGGAGCAGCAGCGTGCTCAGATGGCGGCAGACCGGGTGTTGAGAGAGCGTGAATTGTCGCAGCTTGCGGAAATCACGTCGATCTTGCCTTCACTCGTCCAAGGGTATGACTACACGCGGGTGGTGGAACTCCTCAAGGATGTGCGTTTCCAATCGCCCGAGGTGCAGTCTGCCTTAGAAGGCCGGCGCTATCTTTATGAGCAAGGGCAGGCTTTTCTCGATCAACTCTTCCGAGACATTGCCGTCAATGGCTATCAAGGGAAACTTCAACGGGTGGCTGGTAGTACCTTGGAAGGCAAGATCACCAGTGCGGATTTGAACCAGGTGACCATTAGCCTGGATCGTGGCGTCTTGAATCTCCCGCTCAACACGCTCGCACCGGAAACACTGCTGGATGCAGCGCAATACTTTGCCGAGCAGACCACGGATAGCACCGACTACTATCAGCGGCAGGAGCGCATTGCGGTCTTTGCCCGGGTGACGGGATTGCACAATCTCTCGGCGACTGTGGCTGCTCAGTTGATGGAGGAAAATCGGGACTTCCGCACTCGGTGGATGAAGGTGGTGCAGTAGGCCGACCTCATTGCGTTGCGAATTCCTCGGGTTCAAAGGGCGCGCTTTAGAAAGCGGATCTCTTCTGGCAGTAAAAGAGGGCTGGGGATGGTCTCGGCGATCTGATAGGCGGCGCCTGTGTCTCCGCAGGCGGACAACAACCCCGCGCGAGCGGCTTTTTGCCCGGCAGGAAGGTCATCGGGATCTTTAATGGCCATCAAATGCTGACGGACTTCGTCCAGATTCCCCAGACGATAGGCCGCCAAGGCACGCAGGAGAGGGTAAGACCCTGGCGCAATCTCGTGATTCAAGCGCTGGCTGATCGTCTCGATTTCAAAACCCGCCACTAGGCCCAGATAAAGGGCGCGTTGGGTGTAAACTAGGTTTTCGGGATGCAATTCCGCCAGTTGACGTGCGGCTTTGATCGCCGCGCCAGTGTCACGCCCGCGCATGGCCATCTCATAGACTTTCTCCATGAGTGTCCCTTGGCTGATCGGCTGCTGTTGGGCGGTCTCCTGGTAGTATTGCGCTGCGAGATCCCACTGGCCCATCTGCTCGGCCACTTCCGCAGTGGCGCGTGCGGCTCCTTCGTTGGCTCCACGGCCGGTCTGGGCAAAGGCGGACTCCAGATGATGCCGAATGGAACCGATGCCGGACCCGAGTTTCTCGGCTGCGCGGGCGCGCCAGAGATGGATGAAGGTCGTCGCGACAGGCAGGGGCTTGGGGCTGCTGAGGAGGGTGTCGATGTCTTGCCAGCGATTCAACTCGCCCAATGCGAGTAGGTAAGGGTGGAGGAGCTGGGCCGATTTGAGATAGAGTTGGTCAGGCAGCAGGGCGATGACTTGCTCGGGTTGATGTTCCAGAAGCAGCCACTGGAGGGCTGGAGCTAGGTCTTCCACCCCTTGACCTTGAATACGCTCGATCTCGCGGTCGAGGAGGGCTGCTCGGTCTTGGGGGCGGGCTCGGAAACGGGCGGAGAGCGCGGAGTAGCGTAGCTGTGTCGAAGCCCCGCTGTGAGCCTCGATCAAACTCAACAGCTTCTCGGCTTCTTCGCCCGTGAGTTGAGGCTGGGCACTGAGAAACTCCAAGGCACGGAGCGCATTTTCATCCTGGCCCTGGGCGATTTCCCAGAGGACCTCGCGAGAGCGGGCCTGGATCTCAGGAAAGCTGTTTTGGTGGTCTAGGATGGCTAGACGTAAACGCGAGGAAGGGTCTTCGGGCGCCATGGCCAAGGCACGACGTAGCAATTTCTCAGATTCAGTGACATGGCCTTCAGCTCGGAGCAGGTCGGCTAAAAGCTCCAAGCCACCACGGGTCTCTCGCTGTGCCGTGGGCAGCTTGTTGTATTCTGCCCGGGCGGCATCGATGTGGCCGAGCGAGATGAAAATCTGACTGATGCGCAGGCGGTCTTCTGAGGTGGCTTTGTTTTGGGATTCCAGGACCCGCAGAACTTGCAGAAGGCTCACAGGGTCGCTGTTTGTCGCGATCAAAAGATCCGCATAGGCACGCAGAACGGCGGCGTCATTCACCAGCCAGCGCCGTGCATGGCCGATATTTTGACCGGCCGTCGCCCAGTCTTTCTTCTGAATGGAGGCCTGTGCCTGGGCCGCATAGTGACCTGCGATGAGGCTGCGCCCCCACTGGATCACACGCTCCCCTGCCCACCAGTAGAGGATGCCCAACCCAAACAGCGCTCCCATGATCCAGGTGAGCCATGGCTTGGGCCTGCGAACGCTGGCGACAGGGGGCTGCGGTGCATCGCTCATGGCGCGGGAAGCTCTAGAACCACACGGAATCCGGTGGCGTTGTTGCTGCTGTCATGAGGCGCGCGCTGGCGATGCCCTGTGTAGAGAGCCTCTTTCTCACGGCTGAGCCAGGAGCCCCCGCGGATGACACGTTCCTCGGGACTGCCCGGCCAGGGATCTTGGCACCACTCCGAGGCATTGCCACTGAGGCCGCGGATGCCCAGAGCATTGGCTTCTTCCGAGCTGACGGGGGCCGTGTAGGAATGATTGTCCTGGTAGCCTTCGATGCGTGTCGCATCCAGATTAGTGCTGGAGATCGGAGGCGGGAAGGTACCTTCTGCCGACCAGGGGAAGTGCGGCGTGGCATTTCGATCTCGCTCCGCTGGGTCGGCCCCGGTTTCCTCCTTCAAGCCAGCGGCAAGACTCCACTCCAGATCCGTGGGCAGACGGTAGCTCGCTGAGGCGGGGATGAGCTGCTTGGCTCGGTCTTGCTCCGTCAGCCATTGGCAAAAGGCCGTGGCGTCATCCCAACTCACTCCGACGGCGGGGTGACTTTCACTCAAGAGAAACGCGGGCTTATTCCAGGTGCGGCGGGCCGCTTTGAGCCATGTCTCAAAGTCCTGCAAACGCACCTCGGTATTCCCAAAGAGAAGCTGAGTATCTGGCAGCGGGACAAATTCCATGCCCAGGGCGTTGGTGAAGGTTTCAGCTGCTTGGGCAGGTTTGAGGGACGCGCTGTTGGTCTCCGTGGAGCCCGATGACGCCGCCAACTTCTCTCGCATGGCGGCGATGTCCGCCTTATTGACCTCTCCGCCGAGCATCTCCTCACGCCGTTGAGCTCGGATTTCAGCCTTCACCTTTTCAGCCGAGGCTAGCATCGCGGCCGTGCGTTGTTTATCCTCATAGACACAGCGGAAGCCGACGGTCGGCATGCGCATGTCCGTCGGCACGACATAGAGGTAGCTGGAGCGCAGACACTCAGGCCGAAAATAAGCCCAGGAACCGCCTCGAAGCACACCCGTCTGCTCGGCCCGGACCTCCGGGTCCCAGCACCACTCCCACACATTTCCAGAGAGATCATAGAGGCCTTCTTCCGTGGCTTTGAATTGTCCCACAGGCGCAGTGAAAGGATAGCCGTCTGAATACCCGGGGATCTCTCCCTCCGCCAAGTTGGCGCTCCCCGCCGGTGGTGGCCAGTCCATGCCCCACGGAAAGGTTCTTTCATCCGCCACTTTTTGTTCCACGGTGAGATCGAGCTTACGCATTCTCAGAAGGCCGATCGCCGCATCCCAATCGCTCTTGGTGGGCAGACGGTAGCCTTGCGAGCTGTTCAACTTGCCCTCTTGACGCTCCTTTTCGGTCAGCCAATTGCAAAAGGCCTGAGCATCTTCCAGCGAAATGCCGACCACGGGGTGGTTGGCCCCCTGCTCGAAGTGAGGTTTATAAGACCACTGGTAGCCGCTGGCCGCCAAAAAAGCCTGCCAGTCGGAGACTCGTGTCTCATAGGTGGCCATCAGGGCAGGGGTGCCGGGCAGCGAAACAAAGCGGAGGCCCAACGAACTGCTGTGCTCCAGATGTTCGTTGGGCATCTGAGCCTGGGCCGTGATAAAACTGAGCCAGCCTAGACCAAAGAGGGCAAACTGGCGAATCGGTTGGGGGCACACAATCACCATTCATTGATAGAGCACCCACCCGCACGATTCATTCAAAAAGATTGGCAGAAACCGGGAAACGTCTGTCTCAGGAATGTGAAAACGATCATCTGACTCTTCGATGTCGAGTTTGTGCTTTGCGCTGAGAGTGAGAATGGTAGAGTCGATTTCCCTCATCATTCCCGAGGTCAAACCCCCTTCCAACCCGTCCTCAGGTGCTTCTTCGGTAGCGACCAAGGGCGGCAGCTTGCATTTAATTCTGTGAGTGGTGCAATGAAAGGAATTCTAATGGCTGGCGGAGCCGGCTCAAGGCTCTATCCCTTGACGCAAGTGGTGAGTAAACAGCTCCAGCCTGTTTATGATAAACCGATGATTTATTACCCACTCACCGTGCTGATGGCGGGGGGGATTCGTGAAATCTGCCTGATCGCTACGCCAGAAGATCTGCCCAGATTTCGGCAGCTTCTCGGCGACGGTCACCAATGGGGAATCCAAATTGTCTATCGTGTGCAATCACAACCGGAGGGGATTGCCCAAGCGTTCTTGATCGCAGCCGATTTCATTGGTGAGGGACCTGTAACCCTGATTTTGGGGGATAATCTCTTTTTTGGTGGAGACGCTTTGCCGCGTGCTTTTGCCAGCTTCTCAGGCGGTGCCTCGATCTTTGCCTACCACGTCACCAACCCGGAATGCTACGGGGTCGTCGAATTTGATTCCGAGGGCAGGGCCTGTTCGCTTGAAGAAAAGCCCGCGCAACCACGCAGTCATTTTGCGGTTCCCGGGGTCTATCTTTACGATCACCAAGTCGTCTCGATCGCACGCGATCTGACTCCTTCCCCGCGCGGTGAATTGGAGATCACAGATGTGAATCGTGAATACCTCCGGCGAGGGCAACTTCACGTCACACGGTTGAGCCGGGGGTTCGCCTGGCTGGATGCTGGCACGAGCACGAGTTTGTATGATGCCGCTGCCTATGTGCAGACGATTGAAAAACGTCAGGGGATCAAGCTGGGCTGTCCTGAAGAAGCTGCGCTACGGCGGGGTTTTGTCTCAGTGGAGTTGTTGGATCAATGGTTAGCCTCCATGCCTATCTGCGAATACCGAGACTATCTGCAAGGCATCAGCCATGAGTATCGGCGTTGAATTTCATTGGTTTGTTAAGCCGCAGGACTTCTCGATGCATTCATGAACATTCTCGTTACAGGCGGAGCGGGATTCATCGGGTCCCATCTGATTCGACGAATCGTGGATGAGCCAGAAGTTGACTGCGTGGTCAATCTGGATGCCTTGACCTATGCTGGGAACTTGCAGAATCTGGAGGGTATTCATGATCGGCATCCCCGGTATGCCTTTGAACACGCGGATTTAAGAGATGCCGAACGGGTTCATCAAATTGTGGCTGCTCATGACATCACTCATGTGCTTCATCTGGCAGCGGAGTCTCATGTGGATCGCTCGATTCAAAGTTCAGCCATCTTTATGCAGACCAATGTATTGGGAACCTTGCATTTGCTGGACGCTTGTCGCGCTTATTGGAGGCTCGGAGGTGACAACCGGTTTATCCAGGTTTCCACCGATGAAGTGTATGGCAGCCTGAACCCTGATGATCCGCCGTTTACGGAAGAAACTCCTCTTTTGCCCAACTCCCCTTATTCAGCCAGCAAAGCGGCGGCGGATTGCTTGGTGCGCAGTTACGTCAAGACCTATGATTTTCCGGCCATCATCGCCCGCTGCTGCAATAACTTCGGCCCCGGCCAGCATGCTGAAAAGTTGATCCCCACCGTCCTACGCTGTCTGAAGACCAGACAGCCGATTCCAGTTTATGGAGATGGAAGGCAAATCCGTGAATGGATCCATGTCTCGGATCATGTGGACATGCTCTGGCGTGCTTTGCTCGGGGGAAAGCTGGGAGAGGTTTACAACCTGGGAAGTGGTGTCGAGTTGAGCAATCTTCAACTCATCGAGCACCTGTGTGATCTTTGGGACCAGCAGACGGGGCTGGAGGTGAGATCTTCACGTCAATTGGTGACTCATGTACAGGACCGGCCTGGGCATGATAGACGTTATTCCATTGATGCCTCAAAGTTTGAACAGGCAATGGGTTCTCCCCAAGGCTCGTGTGACCCAGATGATGGGCTTGCTGCCCTGGTCGCGTCTTTTCTTCGTTAGACGTGTTATGAAGTGGCAAGTCTGTGTATTCTTGTTCATGGCTCATCTCTTGAGCCCCTGCTCAGCATGGGCAGACATGCAAGTCCTCAGGCTTGAGTCGTTTGAAGGCATCAAAACGTTGAGCGCGGATAGCCCTGGTCAATTAGGAGCTTTCAATCGAGGTGCTTGGCACTGCCGTCCTATTGGCCCACGGCTTGCTGCAGGTTCTGAAGTGGGATGGTCTGCGGACTCGCAAGGGGACATGACCCACTCCTTTTGGGATTTAACTCAGGCTCCATGGAGTGACGCCAGGCAAAAAGGGATGATGGGTTGCTGGGTGCGCTTCGAAGACTTGGTTGGTGCTGGATACTACAATTCCGCCGTTCAGGCTAACCCAGCGGTCGTTCTTCAGCTTACCTGCGGGGATGATAACGCTCCTTTTCAGACCATCGGGGTGACCTACGATGGGCGGTTTTTGAGCCGCATCGACGGGAGTCAGTGGGTTGCTGGGGAAACTGTCAAAAAAAGCCAGTGGTATTGGATTCAAATCGAGTGGGTGGCGACTCCCACCTCGTTTTCTGCCAAAGCCTACATTCAAAGGATGGGCGGCGAGCTTAGACTCTTAAGCGTTAACAATCTACAACACGCAAACTATCAAGCCACGCGTGCGAATGTGATGAATGCCCCCGTTTCGATCCAGCCCGGGCAAGCTTACATGTGGCGTGGGCGTCTAGGCGGAGCGACTTTGGCCCGCATTTCCGGTTTTGGAGATGGAGCGCCACCGCCTAGCTTACTATCCCCCGAAGAGCGGCAGCAGCAGTGGTTCGTTAATCCTGCCCATGGGAATGATGCCAGTGATGGACTTACCCCCCAGACTGCTTGGAAAAGCGTCGCCAAGATCAATGTGGAAAGTGCGCATGCCGGTCTCCTCTCCCCTCCCGAAGGGGGATATGAGAAGGGGCACAGTCTAGTCATTGATACTTCAAGCAAGCCTCTGGACTTGGGATCACTTCAATTGGAAATCAGGACAACTTGTTTGACGATCAGTCCTCCGCCGGGTCAAACCACCGTCAGGATACAAGCGCATAAAGACATCTCATCCGGCTCTGCCACATGGCAGCCCGTTCCGTCACCTCATCATTCACATGTCTGGATGACTACCGATGGCGATAGCTCAGATCTCAAAGACATTGTGGTCTGGGAAAATGATCGTTGGCTCCACCATCCCACGGGTCGGTCTGCCGAGGAAGTCATGGCTGAGCTTGAAGCCAATCCGGGCAGCTTTTTTAGCGATGGAGACACGATTTTTATACACCCTTTCGAAAGCACGAATCCCAATGCTGACGGCAAAATTTACACCCGGAGTCGGTTCAGAACGGAAGGCGGGTCGGCGATCAAGCTGCTAGCTCCTGATCTGCGCGTGGTGGGGCTGAGCATCCGTAAAACCGCTCTAGCCAGAGCCAGCGACAATGATCCCTACACCTCGTATGGAATTCAGGGAGAGCAGAATTTTGGAGGCGTTTCTTTATTAAAAAATTGTTATGTCGATTACGCAGGTAAGCACTGCATTGGTTTTACAGACTCCAACTCTCATCGAGATGTCACGGTTGATTCCTGCCAAGTTGAACAAGGCACTCCTTATTCTAACCAAACTCCTTGGGTTGATTACAATGGACTTCCAGAAGCCTCGGGTAACTGCACGACCTACCGCAATTGTTTGAACTATCGGACCACCGGTGTGATCGGCTCCACAAAAGGGACTTCGAACTTCGGCACTTCTTATTATGCGCACAACAATGGGATAGGCACCCAGTTCGAACATATTCGTTTTATTGGAGGGGTGTTTTCCGGGCAGGTCGGTGCCGCCGCAGGCATCCACGAATTCACCTTTGACGGAGGGACGTTTGGCGGGGGAAATGTGACGGCTGAAAAAGTGACTGTCACACGTTGTTCGCTCACTCAACTTCCCATAGGGAATGCCGCTCCAGGAGGAAGATTGATTGCTCGAAACAATCTCTGCGTTTTCACCGAGGGAGTGTTAAATGGGGCCAACAATGCGGTGATCATCGGGGAGGTTATCTGGGAAGGAAACACCTTTGATCTCAGGCCGTTTAGAATCAGTGATAACCCGTACTTCTCACTTTTTCGGCGGATCGGAGACCTCAACTTTACCTTTAGGAACAATATTTTCATTTCTCCGACAGATCGGTTTTTCAATGTGATGAGCGATACGTCATTTGCTGACGCCCTGCTGTTCTCAGATAACCTATATCAGACTTCATCGGAGCGGATCATCGTGCATCGTTTTGACGATGGGAATTCGAGGAGGCAGCGGAGTCTGTCAGAGTGGCAGGCGTTTGGCTATGATCAAAGAAGCCGTTGGGTCTCAGATCTTGATATGACAAGCACGTATGTTCCCTCTCCAGATGGCCCAGCTGCTCACGGCGGAATTGATTTGGGAGCGGGCACTGATTTCACTGGACGGGTATTTGAGTCGAGGTCCAGCATTGGAGCTTATGAGCCTGCAGAACTTTATGCAGCGTGGCGAGCTAGACACTTTTTAGAGGAAGAGAATTCTGAGTCTAATGAGGATATAAATGCAGACGTCGATCTCGACGGCATTCCCAATATACTTGAATTTGCATCTGGGACGGATCCTCAGATGGCTGACGGGTATCCCATTTTTAGGGGCTTGAATGGGACGTCCTCTGAGGGGGTAAACAAATTCACAGTGCAGCTTAGGCGATCTCTATTGGCAAGTGGTCTGGAGTGGAAATTGGAGATTTCACATGACTTCAAAGAATGGCATCCAGAATCCATTCAACCTTCTTCTATCGTGAATACTGCGTCGAGAGCTGGGTGGGAAATCGTTGAATATGACTTATCCAATTACCTGCACTCTGGACAGGATCGAGTCTTTGCGCGGTTTGTGCCTGTGATAGTGGAATAGCTGTATTCTATGCTGAACAAGTGAGCCGGATTAAAAAGGCATTCAAAGCGACAGCGGTTGGCCAAGTCTTTGCCATGCTGGCTATGCTTTTGTCGTTGGTGGCAGTTCCTCTCTATCTTCAGTGGCTAGGCCAAGAGCGATATGGGCTGTTACTCACAGGAATGGCTTTTGGCAGTTACCTCATGTTTGCAGATGGCGGTTTGACTTGGGCTTCGATGTTGCTGATTGCGGAAGCCAGTGGTCGAGAAGACCGGGTTGAAATTGCTTCGATCGTAAAATGCAGTTTATCGCTTGCTGGTTGTTCAACTTTGCTGGTGGCCGTCATCGTGACTGGGTTGGTGATGAGTCTGAAACTGATGAGTCCAGTCGCTTGGCTGCCTTCGCATCCAGAGTTTTCCGGTCTGCTTATTGTGTTAGGTCTCTCAACCGGTCTAAATCTGCTTTTTTCTCCATTTTATAATCTGCTATTCGGCCTTCAAGATGCCCACCTAGCTACAGCTTATCAGGGAGTTGGGAGACTGGTTGGAACGGTGTTGATGCTTGTTATCGCTCGACAAGGATGCTCCTTGGCATGGATCTTTGCAGGGAATGTGTTCGGCGGCCTATTGGTTTCACTTGCCGTTGCTTGGCATTGCCGCCGCCGTCACTCCTGGGCATTCTCTCATGGCAGCTTCTGGAATGGGGCTCAGATTCGGAGACAATTGCGGATGAGCGTGAAGAGTTTCATCATGCAAATAGGCTCTATTTTGTGGGGCACTGCGCCCGTACTGGCCATCAGTGGAGCGGCGGGCCCTCAGGCTGTTCCTGCTTATACAGTGCCGGTGGCTTTGCTTAACGCCCCCTTTGGTTTGTTGACGTCCTTTTGCGCCAACCTCCAGGCTGGCTATGGGGAGGCGATGGGACGAGGGGATAGGGAGTGGATCACTAAAACGATTGCTGCCTTACTCCGTAAAGCGGCTCTTCTGATAGGTCTCCTGGGCACGGGTTATATGCTTTTGGCAGAAGCTTTTATTGGTCTTTGGACTCACGGTCATCTCCAGTCAGATCCGCTGATGCTTCTGAGTGCACTAGTCATCGTATCAATGGGGACCGTATTGTCATTTTTTCGCTATGCACTAACAGGGATCAACCGGCACCGAAATGCGGCTTTGGCTGATTTGATCTGCGGGCTCTTGTGCTTTGTTTTCGTCTTTTTATCGGTGCGCTTTTATGGGCCTGGTTGGGTTGGAGCGGGTGTGGCCGTCGCCGTTATCTTGAGTAGCGGTTGGATGTTACCAGTCGAATTGTCACGTGCTCTTCAGAGGAGGCGGATTTGGCCAGCTTGGTCCTTCTGGGCACGCTTAGTTGTTGTGATGCTGATGTCTGGGATAGCGGGATGGCTTTCGATGAAATCAATGGTTGGAGATGGTATCCTCGCCTGGGGGCGAATCCTCGTTTCGGGGTCGGTCTGTTTTGGAGTTTATTCGAGCCTTAGTTTTTGGCTTTTTTCTGAGGATGTGATGCCGATCAAAACGGCTCTCGCTTCCTACAGGAAGGGGCTTCAGGTGAAGTAAAGGGACGAGGTCAATGGAACGCTTTTTGAAAAAAGAATGGACATAATTCAATGCTAAAATCGTGGCTCAACAGTCCCTCAGGTCTTTGGTTGCACCCCAGAACGTGGTGGTTTGGATTATTGCGGTGGAGATGCCAGGGGGCCGTGCAGAGCGGACCATTCTCTGGGATGAAATATCCTGGAGTTTCGATCGGTAGCAATTCACCCCCCAAGCTTCTTGGAACTTATGAGTTGGAACTTCACGATTGCATCAAATCTTTGATCCGGGAGAAGTGGAGCAAGGCTATTGTTGTGGGAGCAGCGGAAGGGTATTATGCAGTCGGCGTGGCTGCGCATGTGGGCTGCCCTGTGGTTGCATTCGAACAGGAGGAATCTGGTCACAAATGGCTCAGGAAAATGGCTGAGCATAATGGCATGGGGGCTCTGGTCGAGATTCGCGGGCGCTGTGAATCTACGGACCTTCAGGAGGCTATCAGCAAGGAAGGGGCGAACTTAATCATCATGGACGTTGAGGGGTATGAAACGGTGCTGTTGGGTAGTCTCCCGACAACCGCAGTGCGTGAATCAACTTTGCTCATTGAAATTCATGAAGGAGTTGATCGTCAGGTGACGGCCATGATCCATTCCAAATTCTCGTCTACCCACGACATAACTGAATATATGACCAGGGAACGTAAGGTGGAAGATTTTACAGGGCCTCGGTGGCTTTCTAAGATAGCCATTCAGAAGGCTTGGGTCACATCTGCCATGGATGAAAGCCGGGGTGGTCCCATGACCTGGATCTTGCTTCAGCCTAAAAGCAATGAGATTCCATATCGAGGTTAGCCTATGAAGCTGTTTAAAAATTTATTGAAGCACATTTGGCAATCTTATTTGAAGCTCTGCCGCTCTCTGCCATGGATGGCTGTGCCACTGCCAAATGGCCTAGCTCAGGCAGGCCGCGTCTGGTGTCATCCAGAATTTTTCAGGCATCGGTGGTCGAGTGATGAAGACAAGGTCTTTGCGACACTCGTCGCATTGATCAAACCCGGGGATGTTTTTTTTGATGTCGGGGCCAACATAGGGCAAACTGCGATTGTTGGTGCCCGATGTGTAGGTGCCGATGGCTGTGTGGTCGCGTTCGAGCCTTCAAAGCTAAACGTGGAAAAGATGGAATACCACCTTCGGTGGAACGGAGTCCGTCAGGTGAAGGTAGAAACTGTGTGCGTCGGTAAGCGAGTTGGCATTGTTGATTTTTTCCTTCAAGGAGACGGACTTCATAGCAGTAATTCGTTAACATTTTCCGATTCCAAAAATCTAGCGACGCTTGCGGCAAAGCCTCTCGTGGTCAAAGTCCCAATAACCACGATCGATGCCTACTGCGCAGCGACAGGATTGAGGCCCGATGTGATTAAAATCGACGTCGAAGGCGCGGAGCTCGATGTCCTGCAGGGGGCTCTAGAAGTCTTGAAATTGCATCGCCCAAGGATACTGCTAGGAATTCATCCCTTTTGGTGGCCTGAAGGCCAATCCGGTCATGATATCGGTGAGTTTCTCGATAATCTCGGCTACAAGGTTTTAAATCCCGGAACTAGACAGGAAGTACGACCACAGGACTTTGCAGATTATCTTTGCCTCCCAAAAGAAAGCTTAGCTTGAGGGTTCTACATCTACCAGTTGCTTATTTGCCTTGGACCGTTGGAGGGCGGGAGGTCTATTGTCACACCTTGTGTCACGATCTTGAAGATCATGGTGTGGAATCCATCGTCGCAATCCACCAAGATCCGGGTCGAAAAGAAGCGGTAGGTGTTCATCAACATGAAGGAATCTCTGTTCATGTTCTGCCAGCGCTCAAAGATTTTTCTGAGCGCGTGACTGCCTACAGTAAAGTCTATGCGTCACTTCCTGGTTTTTCAGACTTGTTAGATCAGATGAAGCCAGATCTGGTTCACTTTCATGATCAGAATGGTGGAGCAAGCCTAAGCCACATGAGGGAAGTCAAGCAACGGGGCATTCCCACCGTGTTGACCTATCACACCCCAGGACAATCCTGCGTCCAAAGAGCCTTGTTATATGAAGGTAAGCATCCTTGCGATGGTAAGGTGATTCTCCAACGCTGCACAGCCTGCAGATTGGTGGATAGCGGGTTACCAAGACCCTTTGCAAGGCTAGCATCCATGACGGAGTGGCCCGGCGTGTCTCCCTCATCATCGTCACGGTGGCAGCGGGTCCTCTCGGCACGGCTCATGACACGCATTTTCAAGCAGTCTCTCGAGGAGTTTTTTGACTTGGCCGATGGCGTCGTTGTTGGCGCTGAATGGTGCCGTGCGGTCCTATTATCGAATGGTCTGGCGGAGCATAAACTCCACCTGATACGCACTGCTGGACGCGAGCCATCCAATGATGTTGTTGGCCTTAAGTATCCTGCGAGACAGCCTTTGCGTTTAGCCTGCATGGGACGCTGTTCGCCGGTGAAGGGATTCCACGTTCTGATCGATGCGGTCAAAATGCTTCCTGAAGATGTCCCCCTACAAATCCACTTTTTAGGTCCCTACTGGGATGATTCCTATGGCCAAGAACTTCTCAAGAGAATAGGAGGAGACAAACGATTCATTTCGCCACGATTGGTAGCCAATACCGATCTCATGACGACTCTCGCAGAAATGGATGCTGTGGTCGTGCCTTCAATCTGGCTGGAAACGGGACCGCTGACTGTGTTTGACGCTTTTGCCGCGGGTTTACCTGTGATCGGGAGCAGGCTGGGGGGGATTTCTGAAGTCGTTCGAGAGGGACTCAATGGCTGGTTGTTTGAAGCAGGGAGCGGCCATGACCTTTCTCGCAAAATTCAAGGCTTGCTGGCAGGAGAGTTACAGATCCCGGCTCCTGTAAATATTCGGAACAGCTTTCCAAGAACAATGAAGACGGTGGCCGGTCACTATGCCAAAATTTATTCTGACTACGTAGGATGAGAATCTTGGTCATTACAGATCCGGTCATCCCTGTTCCTCCTATTGATTATGGAGGAGTCGAACGAATAGCGGCATCTCTGTGTCAGTGCCTGAGGGACATGGGCCATGTAGTCGATTTGATCGCTGGCCCCGGATCTCAATCTTTTGGAGGTCGACTGTTTATTCACCACCGGCCATCGACTAAGCGACTCTCTAGGGCAGCTCGTAAAGCCTGGTTTCAAGGTATTTCGGCCGCTGCTGTATTAAAGGCTGATTGCGTGATCAATTTTGGAAGACTCGACTACTTGCATCTGATTCTAAAGTTAGCCAAGCCGCTGATTTGTTGTTTCCAAAACCCGATCCTCGCTAGCGAAGTTGAATGGTTGGTGGCGAGGCGATCACGCAATCTGGCTCTGGTTGGCATCAGTCGCGCTCAAGTCGAAGACGTAAGACACCTCGCTGAATTTTCCGTCATTTACAATTCAACCAACACAGATCTGTTTGAAGCTCGATCAGGTATCCCGGAAGAGGGTTATTTCGTCTTCCTGGGAAGATTGACCGCCAATAAAGGAGTCGATACGGCGATAAGGGTCGCCAAAAAGTGTGGAGTGAGATTAAAGATAGCTGGCAATCGACCTCAAGAGGAAGATGGACTGAGGTATTTCAACGAAGAGATCAAACCTCATCTAGGAGACGTGATTGAATACGTTGGAGAAATCAATGATGAGCAAAAGAAGAGTTTGTTAGGAAACGCGCGGGCGCTTCTATTTCCGATTCGTTGGCCTGAGCCTTTTGGAATTGTAATGGTGGAGTCGCTAGCCTGCGGAACACCGGTTATTGCCACACGGTGTGCTTCCACTCCAGAAGTCATCGATCATGGTAAAACTGGATTTTTAGCGGAGTCCGAAGACGAAATGGTGGAGGCTGTGCAGAAGATTGACTCTGTGGACAGGCTAGAGTGCAGACGGCAAGCTGAGCAACGTTTTTCAAGTAAGGTCATGACTGAAAAGTATCTTGACGTCATTCAGAAATTAGTCGCATCGCATTCAGCCTAACGATCCAAATGAGAGAACCTGGGAATGCGGTGATTAGCAAAGGGTTGCTTGTGCACATCCTTGTCTCCGCAGCGTCAGGAGGCTGTGAGAGGGCGTGTGATCATCTGTGCTCGTATGGCAGTGAAGTCGATCATCACATTGTAGTTCTCGGAGATGAAGGGGTGATGTCTCAAGTTTGGGCGAATTCGGGTGCTACTGTTGAACATTTACACATGTTAGGCAGGTCTCGGTTCGCACTGGCGAAAGCTCTTCGTGGAAGACTTAGCATGCTAAATCCTGATGCGGTGATCGCTTGGCATGGTATGGCAGAGTTGCCTGTGATTCTTCATTCGATTCCGAGAGGGTGTCGTCACGTCGGGGTCCATGGTGGAAACCCTGCATCAAACTTGAGTAGTTTGACAGATCTTAGATATTTGTTCACGGAAGGGTTGGTTTTCCCACGGCGCTGCAATCCTGTATATTTGTGCTGTTCTCAGTACGTTGCTGATACTTTTAAGCGCAGCTATTATCTGAATCGCTTTCAAACAAAGGTGGTGGCAAATGGAGTTTATGATGTTCCTGATAGCCTGAAACATATCCCACGAATTATTCCGACGAATGGCAGCAAGGTGGTGATCGGGATGTTAGCTCGTCTAGATTTGATCAAAGATCATGCGACAGTGATCCGAGCCTTCGCTGAGATCAAGAGGGAGTTTCCCTGCGCGGTTCTAGAGTTGGCGGGAGATGGAGATCAAGCGCAGAATTTACGCGCTCTGACGGAGGCGTTAGGGCTGGTCGACAGTGTGCATTTCCTCGGCACCGTTCGGCAGGTAACGGAGGTCATCCGAAAATGGGATGTGTGTGTGTATGCCACCACCCACAATGAAGGTTTTGGCATCGCACTTGCCGAAGGATTGATGGCGGGACTCCCTACCGTGGTGACAGATGTGGGGCCAATCAGAGAAGTGTGTGGCAATGTCGAGGGTGCTACGGTGATCTACGTGAAACCAGGGAGTTCGAAGCAATTAGCCGAAGCTGTTACGAGGTTGATCCCCGACTTGAAATCAAGGCAAGCGTTGAGTCTCATGGCACGACAGCATGCGATGCGACACCTCTCCGGCCGCACATTTGCCAAGCGATACATTCAGCTACTGTTTCCGGCGATCATATTCGCTGATGCCTAACCATCGATGAAAATAGCCGTTGTACAGTTAGGGGCCCGAATGCACTACGCCGTGCCTCGAATTTTTTCTGAGGCCGGAATTCTCAGCACTCTCTACACTGATATCTGCGGGACATCAGGTCTTGGCCGATTGATGTCGCACCTTCCTCATAAGCTGATGCCCGGTGGGGTTAGACGTTTAGTCGCTCGACAGGTATCTGGGGTGCCCGCAGATCAAGTGGTAACTTTCGATCGGCTCGGCATGGCATATTGGTGGAGCTTACGCTGCGCCCGCACGCCGCGAGAGATCGCTCAGGCACATCTCCAGGCGGGTCAGGAATTGCAAGAAGCTGTCATCCGTCATGGCATAGATGGCACGGATGCGGTCTACTCCTTCAATTCAGCAGGGCTCGAAGTGATGAAGTTTGCCCGTGCTCACCATATGCGCACGTTCCATGAACAGACGATCGCACCCGTTGTCGTGCAGACTTCGCTATTGAAGGCGGAATATGCACGTTGGCGAGGCTGGGAGATTGAACCTCCATATGAGGAGTTTTACCGACCCTTCGAAGAGAACGAAAAGGCTGAGTGGGAACTCGCGGATACCATCCTATGTGGATCCGAATTCGTTCGTGAGGGAATCGCTCAAGCGGGTGGCCCTGTGGAACGTGCTGTCGTTGTACCTTACGGAGTGAATATGACGGTTGATCCGGCGATTTTGGATCAACGATCTCTGCGAGAACCGGGACCGCTTCGGGTGCTGACAGTCGGCACCGTAGGTTTACGCAAAGGCTCACCCTATGTTATGGAAGTGGCCAGAAAGCTCCAAGGACGTGCCGACTTTCGAATGGCGGGTCCGATCGACCTCACTCCGGATGGGGCGAGTAAGCTGGCCGAGTATGTAACGCTCTTGGGTATCGTTCCCCGTAGCGAAATGGCTGCGCAGTTTTCTTGGGCGGATGTCTTTTTGCTGCCCAGCATTTGTGAAGGTTCTGCAACGGCAACTTATGAAGCGCTGGCGTGGGGATTGCCCGTGGTCACGACTCCGAATACTGGCAGCCCTGTTGTTCATGATCAAAATGGATATGTGGTGCCAATTCGGGACGTCGAGCGTTTGGTTGACGCCTTGGAACGTCTTCGGGACCAAGACCTGCGACGTAAAATGGGTACTTTAGCTATTTCAGATTCCAAGAAGTTGAATGTGTCTGCTTATGGGCACCGTCTTGTCGAAGCCATAAAGTCATGAACCGCTCGATTGCTGCAGTTGGGGATGTCACATCCCAATCCACATGGAGCGGTATTCCATGGTTTTTTTGGCAAGCCTGTCTGCAAGCAGGCTTTGCTACGGTGCCTTGGAGACCAGATTTACAGGCGGCTAAAAAGCCTCGACTCTTCTGGAATCTCAAACGCTTATTGGTCGGGAAAAAGAGCGGAGGGTTTCAATACTCGACAGCATTTTTAGACCTGCTCGAACAGCAAGTGCCTCGCGAACTCAAGCAATCCGAGGTGATCACATTTCACCAACACTTTCCGCGGGCGAGAACGATTCAAAGCGCTGGTGGAGTGATTAGTCACTACGTAGATGCGCCTTTTGCAGCTCTCGTGACGGGGCGTGGGTTGGATTTAAAAATACCTCAGGACATTGTGCGTCACGGGCTGGAAGCGGAAAAAGAAAACTATGCCTTGAGCCAGCGTGTGATCACGATGGGAAGATGGGCAGCGGATGTCATGCGGGAGGAGTGTGGTGTCGATGCTGCAAAACTTCACACGATTTTGCCAGGAGCGAACATGGCGTTGCCAACGGATTGGACATTCCCGAATTTCAGGGAAGGCGCTGGTCGCACGCGAGATTTCGTCCTGGGATTCGTCGGTAAGGAGTGGGAGAGAAAAGGTCTGCCAAGATTGTTAGACCTGCGTGATGAATTGGCGAGACGTGGGTGGCGCGTGGCTGTGCACGCGGCTGGCCTAACGATACATATGTTCGAGGGCCGGACTGGTCTTCGAAATGTGGGGTTCATTCACAAGTTAAAGGACCCGGCGAGATTCCTGGCGTTTCTGGTCGGTTGTGATTTAGGGTGCCTATTCTCGCAACGGGAGGCGCTGGGTATATCGACCTTGGAGTTCCTACGTGCGGGGGTTCCCGTTGCAGGTTTCGCCCACGAAGGAATTGCGGACACGTTACCTCCTGATGCAGGGTTTAGGTTTGATCTCTCTCAGTCCATCAGTGAAAAAGCTGACATCTTGGACGATTACCTCAAAGACGAAGCTAAACAATATGCCTTCTATCAAGGGGCTCGGTGTTGGTCACCGTTGCTTTCATGGGACAGATGCGTTCAAGAATTTCAAGAGTTGTGGGAGACTTCTACGATCTGTAATCCTGTGCGTCCTTGGCTGGGACTCGCCTCTCAACCCAATGCTAGATCTTAACGACTTGCTCTTTTCATGCGTTCTGCTTTGACATGGCTGCTTCAGCACCCCGTTTTTCGTCAGCGGCCATTGCGGACTTTCTGCCGCTGGGTGTTTTGGCAGGTCCGCCAACGACTGACTGATAAACCGCTACGCTTAGGTTTTGTAAATGGAAGTTCGCTGATGATCCACCCTCGTGAAGGATTGACTGGCTATTGGTATGTGATTCTTCCAGATTATGATGATCATGTCTTCCTCCTGCGGTTTCTGAGGAAAGAAGATCGTTTTTTTGATATTGGGGCCAATGCCGGAGCTTATTCGGTCTTGGCAGCTTCTGTTGGTAGTGAGGTGCTTTCTCTGGAACCGGTGCCTGAAACTTTTGAGCGGTTGGTTGTCAATTCGAGGCTGAATGTGGCCAGCCGCATCAAGCCTTTGCAATTGGCGGTGGGAGACAGTCCTGGAAGAGTCAGGATCACCACCGATCTTGGACCAGGCAATCATTTGACGATGAATGTCAGTGAAGAGTCTCCAAGTATCGAAGTGGACTTGGTTACCATGAAGTGCTTGAGCGAGAAGGAGGGGGGCCCAACCTTTGTTAAAATTGATGTCGAGGGGTATGAACTGGAAGTGCTTCAGGGCGCGGGTGATCTTTTAAGCAGCCGCGAGCTGATTGGATTTCTGATCGAGACCTTTCGGCCTAACAATTGGCATTTGCCCAAATTCCAAGAGTTGGAATGCCTTTTGGCAAAGTATGGCTTTCTTCCTTATGCGTATGATGCAGCTGCTAACCGATTGTATAAACTGGAAAAACCCTCCGACGGATTTAACAATACGCTCTATTTGCGAGATATAAACGTGGTCAAACAGCGACTGGCAGAGACCCATCAATGGCCTGTCCTGTAATGCTCAGCCAGTGATCAAAATTCTTCATATTTTAGCGACTCCGCGCGGCGAAGGGACGCCCAATCTGGTGTTGGATTGGCTCAATACGGGACTTCATCATCAGGAAGTTTTTGCGTTGGATCACTATCCACCCGACTTAACTCCACAGTTGAGCTCGGCAGCCCAGTGGTATGGCGCTTCAGATCAGGGGCTGCTCAAAGGCTGGAAAAGTTTTCTTCGTCTGATGAGAGCGGTAACGGCTGTTTGTTCTGAGCGCCAACCTGATGTCGTGATCTGTTGGGTGCATGGATTGTCACCCTGGATATGCCTGGGGGCATGGCGCTCAGGTGTTCGTCGTATCCTCGTTCACGCGGGAAATCCTCCCACCAGGAGCTTCAGACATGATTGGCTGACACGGTATGCCAATTGGCCTTTGTGGCTGCTCAAGGCTAAAGTGGTCTGCTGCTCGCGTTACGTTTGTCAAACACTCCAGAAGGTGCCGTTTGTGCCTGAGAAGTTGTTCCATGTGGTTTACAATTGCTCTCGAGCTGAAAAGGTCCAACAAAGGGCGATGGTCGCCCGAGCAGGCCGCGTGTCGTCGGACGACCGCGTGGCCATAATGGTGGCCACTCTGGAAAGGCATAAGGACCACGCCACCTTGTTGCATGCTGTGCCCGAAATCGTCCGACGGGTGCCCTCATTTAAGCTGCTGCTGGCTGGTGACGGGAGCCTTCGGCAGCCGTTGGAACTGATGGCTCGTGAAATGGGTAAGGATGCGGTCTGTTTCCTTGGAAGCCGTCAAGATGTGCCTGAACTGTTGGGAAGCTCGGATCTTTTTGTCTTCTCAACCACGGATCAAGAAGGGCTCGGCAGTGTCTTACTTGAAGCGATGGCCGCCGGGCTGCCTATCGTGGCCAGTGATGTCCCGGCTTGTCGTGAAGTATTAAAAAATGGCCTGTTAGGTGAACTGGTGCCGCCGTCAGACCCTCAAGCGATGGCCGACAAGATTGTCGAGATGCTCAATGATAAAGGTCGAACAGAAAGTCTGATGTCGTTGTATGACATTGAATTGGCAGGCTATGCTCCCCCAAAAATGATCAAAGAATATCTGGCTTTGGTCGCGCTTGAATCCACCAGCCACGGTTAGATACTCCATCCCATTTCATGTCGATTATATTAACCTTAGGCTTTTCTTTGTTGTTGCTGATAGGGCTGGTCGTGGAAGCAGTTCGCTGCTGGAACGACTCTTGGGCAAAGCCTGCTCTTGCCGTTTATGGCACGGCAGGTGTCTGGTATCCAGCCAACTTGCTCTATTCCGGGATCGATCACTTTCGTGACCTGTTTCCGGATTCGATCATCAATGCAGCCCTCTTTCAGTTCTGTGGCTTTTTAATCTTGCTGCGCCTTTTTATTCCTCTGGCCTGCCGGTGGTTAGTGACAAAAAAAGTGACTTGGCACTCGGGCGTTCAAATTCTTCCCTTTGAGAAGCAAATTGTGCCTTTGTTTTTGGCAGTCGTGTTTCTTTGGCTCGTTCTGTTTATAGCTGGGGCTGTGCGGTTGGAGGGTAACATTCTGCCCGTCATCTGGCCTCCGTCCGCCAGAGAAAAAGTGGCGTTATTTGTTCATTCTGGGATCGGGGGACGCACCGGGTTTATCACGGCTGCGGCACAATATTCGTATCAGCTTACCTGTGCCTTTTTCGGGATCTCATTCATTCTAGGTCGAGGGTGGGTCAGGATAATGGCTTTTCTTTTGATTTGCTTCACGTGGCCCTACTTCATGTTTGACCGCACTCGAAACGTGCAACTGGCGATTTTGATGCCGACGATGATCTCCTATCTGCTGCTGGGTAGGTCTCATCCGGTCGTTAAAGCTGTGATGACGGCAATGGGTCTGATAGCGATTTATGTCTGGTTTTTGTTGGTCGGGATTTACCGCTCGGATTATGATATGAGTCGCTTCTTATCCGTGCCGCGACAGTCCACAAAAGTCTTGCTGGAAAGTCGTCACTTCGGTCTGGATATGCTTGAGGAGCTTTGTTTTATTAACACATTCATCGAAAAAGGGACCTACAAGGTCAACTATGGAGAGCGTTATCTCGGCGAATTTTTGAACTTTGTGCCGAGAGCGATCTGGAAAAACAAGCCCCTTCTGGGGTTTGACTACGCGATCGCACGTGGGTTCGTCGCTTCCAATGCGAGTTATCGTGAAACGGCGATTAACACGACAATCGCCACAGGGATGATCGGACAGGGGGTGACAAATTTTGGACGGGTGTTTGGGCTTGTTTCTGCCGCTGCGTTAATGGCTCTTTGGGTAGGTTGTCTGGCACGTCATTGGGAAGGCCGATGGAGGATTGGGAACGCCTTCCTGTTCCTTCTCGGAATGGGGCTCACGTTTAACCTCGGGCGTGATATCACGCTGCTTGTGTTATGGCCCTTTGTATTTGCCTCCATCGGGGTTTGGATCCTGGACAAAATTACTTATAAACCAGTTCTTCAGCATGCGCCGCGGATGCCTGCTCGTAGACGCTGAAGGTGTCTCGTACCTATGAAGTTGCGAGTGTTGCTTGGCTTTGTCAGCTATGGGCCGTATCACTTGGCTCGGCTAAAAGCATGCCAAGAGACGTGTTCTGATTGGGATGTCTTCGGATGGGAACTCTCTGCCACACAGTCTGAATATGGATGGGAGCGGTCCGAAGAGGATCATATCTTTAGTGTGACTGAAGAGTGCTTGGAATCTGTGAAGTCATTTCGCTGGTTGGGCCTCGTCTGGAGCCACCTTCAGGCCCTGAACCCAGACGTTTGTTTTTTAGCTGGCTACTCACACCCAGGGATGTTGGCTGCACTTTTGTGGTGCTGTGTGCATCGCCGAAAAGCGATCATCATGTCTGACAGTAAGGCCGACGATGCCCCCCGTAAACCATGGCTGGAGTGGTTTAAAGGTAGGCTTCTGGCTCTCTACGATGCTGCCTTGGTCGCAGGAGCCCCACATCGAAGGTATTTTACGCAGTTGGGCATGCCGTCTTCTTTGATCCATGAAGGCTATGACGTTGTTGACAATGCTGCCTATGCAAAACCTCAACCACGTCCTCCTCTTCAACGGCCTTATTTCTTATCAATCAGTCGATTTATCCCCAAAAAGAATCTGACGACTTTGCTGAGTGCCTACTCTGACTATGCCCATGCACTGGGTTATGATCAGGCTTGGTCTTTGGTGATCTGTGGCGAAGGAGCATTGCGAAGACAACTTGAACAGCAAATAGCAGAGGCTCAGTTGGGAGAGCTAGTGAGTTTGCTCGGATTCCTCCAGATGAAGGAATTGATGCCCTATTTGGCTCATGCGAAAGCACTCGTTCACGCGAGTTCCCAGGAGCAGTGGGGGTTGGTGGTCAATGAAGCTCAAGCGACAGGCATTCCTGTCATTGTTTCCCGCAACTGTGGGTGTTTTGAAGATCTGGTCGAGGAGGATGTGAACGGCTTCGGTTTCTCGGCCGGGGACCGGGCCCAGTTGACCCACCTTTTAATACAAATGCACGCGCTTCCCGAAACGAAACGCCAAGCGATGGGAGAAGCTGGAAAACAGAAGATCAATCTAACACATTCTTTGGAGCGTTTTGCGGCAAGCGTCAGGAGTTGTGTGCAGTCGGCTTTGACGGCATTTCCTTCCCAGGCCTGCTGAGGACTATGAAAATTGCGCTTATGATGGGTAGCCTTTCCCGGTTGGCGGGGGGGCTGCTCGAAGCCAACCGGCGTCTGACTCAAGGCTGGGATCAAAATGGTGATGATGTCCAGATTTTTGGAGTAAAAGATCGCTTCACCGATGCGGATGCAAAGCTGTGGGCACCGCTCAAACCTATTACATATCCATATCTCGGACCTGCTCGTTTTGGCTATGCACCGCAGCTAGATGCCCGACTTTCTTCTTTTGCGCCCGATGTTCTTCACTCACAAGGCTTATGGACCTACACATCGTTAGCCGCTTCGCGATGGAAGCGGCGAGTTGGCGGGCTGGAAGTGATTCATCCTCACGGGATGATGGACCCATGGGCTTTGAGAAATTCGGCTTGGAAAAAGCGTGTTATGGCGGCGTTGTTCGAGCGACGACATCTATTGACGGCGAGTTGTCTTCGAGCTTTATGCCAGTCAGAACTTGAATCTATCCGCCAATACGGATTTCGAGGACCGGTGTGTGTGGTGCCCAACGGCATGGATGTGCCCGAAATCTCTACCCAGGGTGCCAGGCATCCGAACCTACCCAAAGGAAAGAAGGTGTTGCTTTACTTGGGGCGTTTGCATCCCAAAAAAGGCTTGGCCAACTTGATCCGAGCCTGGGCCACTTTACCCAATCGCCATAGCTGGATTCTCGTCATTGCAGGCTGGGACGACGGCGGACACAGCGATGATTTGAAGAAGCTGGTAGCAGAAGTTTCGGTCGAGGATGACGTGACTTTTCTGGGACCTCAGTTCGGCTCAGACAAGGAGATGCTTTATCGTGGATGTGAGGCGTTTGTCCTGCCTTCATTTAGCGAAGGGTTGCCGATGGTTGTATTGGAGGCTTGGGCCTTTGCGAAACCCGTTTTAATGACGCCGATGTGTAATTTGCCAGAAGGATTCAATGGAGGCGCTGCTCTGTCAGCACTTCCAGAAGTGGATTCTCTCGTCGCGGGGCTGACACAAATGTTTGCGTTTTCGGCTGAAGAGCGTGAACGAATGGGGCAAGCAGGTCGTCGATTGGTTCAGGAACAGTTTTCTTGGCGCCGTGTTGTCGAGGATCTGTCAGAAGTCAATCGCTGGCTGGTTCATGGAGGATCTCTGCCTGAGTGTGTCGCACGGCTCTAGTCAGACGCCTGGAGGGTAGTCACTTCTTTCCATCTTCAATCAGCAGTCCTCTCATCTCATGGAAAACGCAGTCCAGACCAATCGCGCAGAGGCGAAATACTCTAGGCGTGAGCAAGCTTTAAGAGTGTTATGGGGTATCGGGCATCTTTTGTTTCGAATGAGTCCGAGGCCATGCTTCGGTTTCCGCCGCTGGATGTTGAGACTGTTTGGCGCTAGGGTTGGGAAAGGCGTCAACGTGTATCCGTCTGCTCATATTTACTTTCCGTGGAATTTGGAAATTGGGGATTGGTCGTGCATCGGTGAATGGGCATTGGTTTACAATCTGGGTGCCGTAAAAATTGGCGACCGTTCGACCATTTCCCAACGGGTGCATTTGTGTGCGGGGACACACGATTACCGAGATGCCTCAATGCCTTTGCTGAAGCTGCCCATCGACATCGGTGCTTCGGTTTGGGTATGTGCCGATGCCTTTGTGGGACCTGGAGTGAAGGTCGGAACAGGAGCCGTGATCGGTGCCCGTGCCGTAGCTGTTAAAGATGTGGCTCCATGGACCGTTGTTGCTGGTAATCCTGCACGAATCGTTAAACCTCGTCCTCAATTCGAAAGTCATCCAGAGGCTGGCGCTGACTCATGACTGCTCCTATTTCAGTTTCCATCTGTATTCCGGTCAAAAATGAGGCCGTGAATTTGCCGGCCTGTTTATCAGCACTGAAGGATTTCGATGATATTGTCGTTGTGGATTCTGGCAGCACTGATGAGACGGCCAAGATTGCGGAACGAGCTGGGGCGACAGTCTTGCAGTTTCGATGGAACGGGCAGTTTCCCAAGAAGCGAAATTGGGCGCTCAATCATCATTCATTCAAATATCCTTGGATTCTGTTCCTGGATGCAGATGAGCGAATGAATCCTACATTCGTGGAGGAATTAAGGCGCGTTTTACCGACGACATCCCATGTCGGTTTTTGGATCTCGTTCACGAATTGGTTTATGGGGGCGCCACTTCACCATGGGGATGTCTTTCGCAAGTTGGCTTTGTTTCGCAGAGAGGCTGGCGCATACGAGCGATTTCCAGAAGACTACTGGAGTCACTTGGACATGGAGGTTCATGAGCATCCCCTATTGCATGGTTCCGTAGGTGAGTTAAAAAGCCGCCTGGATCATCAGGATTATCGTGGGCTTAAAAACTACCTGGCACGACACAATGAATACTCCTCCTGGGAGGCCAATCGTTACTTGTGGTTAGATCAAGCGGATGTTTCTGCCTGGGCTGAGTTGAATCCGAGGCAGAAATTCAAATATCGCAATCTCCATCGGTGGTGGCTGGCGTGGCTTTATTGGTTTGTCGCGGTCATTGTTAAAAAGGGATTTCTGGACGGACCTCCGGGTATCGCTCTAGGCCGCTTCAAGCGTCATTATTTTCAAGAGATCCGTTTGAAAATTCAGGAAGCGCGGAGGACTGGAAAAGCGGCATGAGTCAAGTTCACCTCGTGGTTCCCTGTTATCGGGAAAGTGCTCGGATTGGGACTTTCCTGCCGGATTTATGCGCTTTGATGGACTCTTTGGGCGGAATCACCGTGCAGGTGGTCGAGGATGGCTCCGGCCCTGAGGAGCAGGCGAAGATGAGGGCTCTGATCACGAGGTGGCGTGGCGAATACGCGTGCCTGCAGGAAACACTGCTTCTCCCCGAGAATCTGGGTAAAGGCGGGGCCATTTATGCCAGTTGGTCGCAGGCAGCTGAGAGCGTAGAGTGGCTTGGATTTGTGGATGCGGATGGTGCCTGCCCGGCCTCTGAGGTGAAGCGCTTGATCCAGATGACGCGTTCAGGTGAGCATGGCAGCCAAGCATTGTTCGCCTCTCGTGTTAAAATGTTAGGGCGAGATGTGCGACGGCTTTTAAAGCGTCATTTATTAGGCCGTGTTTACGCCACCCTCGTCTCTGAGCTTCTCAACATTCCGATTTACGATTCACAGTGTGGTTTGAAGGTGGTGTCCAAAAAGGCTTATGTTGGGATCGCGGATTGTCTAACGATTCAGGGTTTTGCCTTCGATGTGGAGCTACTCGTGAAATTGCTGGACAGCCATTGCAGGGTGATTGAGGTGCCGATTGATTGGCAGGAGATTCCTGGAGGCAAGGTGAGGCTGGTTCACGATGCCATCGCAATGGCCAAGGACGTGTGGAGTATTCGTCAACACCGACGTCAAGAAAGCTGAGAATTTCATGCGTATTCTGTTACTCAATCAGTGTTTCTATCCCGATCATGTGGCCACTGCGCAGCATCTGACGGACCTAGCTTTGGGTCTGAAAGCGGAGGGCCATGAGGTGACTGTCGTGGCCTCTTCACGCGGTTATGACAATCCGCAAAACCATTACTCTGCTTATGAAGTTTGGCAGGGTATCGAGATTCATCGCATCTGGACGCCAGGCTTGGGAAAAAAAGCCAAGTGGCGGCGCTTGGTGGACTTTGCCTGCTTTTGGCTGAGCGCCACGTTCATCTTGCTTCGATTGCCGCGCTTCGATGTCACCGTGTGTCTGACTTCCCCTCCTTTAATTTCGACATTGGGCACGGCGGTAGCGGCCTTGAAGGGGGGCGGTGTGGTGCCCTGGGTTATGGACTTGAATCCTGATGAAGCTGTGGCTGCCGGCTGGCTACGTGCGGGAGGGGCGGTGGAACGCACCCTGAGTTTCCTCCAGGGATGGAGTTTCCGTCGGGCGGCACGGATCGTTGCTCTAGATCGTTTTATGGCTGCGCGTTTGATGGCGAAGGGCGTGCCTTCGGCTGTGATTCACACGGATCCTCCTTGGTCTCACGATGATGCGGTGAGATTTGACCCTGAAGGACGCCGGACCTTTCGTGAGGAGCATGGACTGCAGGACAAGTTCGTGATCATGTATTCCGGCAATCATAGCCCCTGTCATCCGCTGGACACGCTTTTAGAAGCGGCTTTAAAGATGCGGACGCAGCGGCCCCTGCATTTCTTGTTTGTGGGAGGAGGGAGTGAGTTTGAGAAAGTGAAAGCTTTCCGCCAGGAACATGATCTGGATAGTATCACGACCTTACCCTACCAACCGATGTCTCGTTTGGCGGCTTCCTTGTCTTCCGCAGATCTGCATGTTGTGGTTCTCGGGGAGCCATTTGTGGGAATTGTGCATCCATGTAAGATCTACAATATCCTGGCACTAGGAACGCCATTTTTAACCATTGGTCCGGAAGAGAGTCATCTGACGGATTTGGTGAAACAGTTGCCAACGAACGAGACGGCCTTTTCGGCACCGAACGGCAGTGTGGACAAAGTGATGAGTGTTCTTAGCGAGGCTGTCTCACGTGGATTCAAAGGACCTTCTGTGGAGTCTCAAAAACTGGCTCGTGAGTTTGCGATGGAAAAACTTCGCTCAAAATTGATTCGAGTCATCGAAGAAGTTGCTGCAACCAAGTGATGGGTATGATGTCTCTGAGCATGATCGAGGAGTCTGAGTTTGTGGGACCTATTCTTTACCCTCTCTTTGGGTGGAGCGAGGTTTTGATCTTTTTCTTGGGGGCCGTCCTCATCAGCAGCGCGGGTAATCTAATGATCATCCGGCGGTTCAATACGATTGGTATTGATCAACCCGATGGGAGGAGAAAACTCCACGACCGCGCGGTGTCTCGTCTTGGTGGAGTTCCTATTTACGCATCCGTCGTGTTAGGTGTACTGGCTGCGGCTTTGTTTACGGGAGTGACCTTCAGTGGTTGGCTACCCGTATTGCTCTGCAATTCGCTGATGTTCACGGTGGGGCTTGCCGATGATTTGAAGCCCTTGGGAGCGCGTGTGAAACTCGTCGGGCAGCTGGGAGCCGCTTTGATTCTTTATTCCTTCGGTTTATCCATTGATGTTCTGAGTAATCCATTTGGTCCCGGTGGATTGGAACTCGGTTGGTGGAGCCTGCCGCTGACCCTTTTTTGGTTGGTCGCGATTCCGAATGTGATCAATTTGATCGATGGTATGGATGGCTTGGCGGGTGGGTTTGGCCTGTTTCTATCGCTGACTTTAGCCATTGTCGGTTACGTCTCTGGCATGCCGGACATCATGATTGTCTCAATTGTGATGGCAGGTGCGTTGTCTGGTTTCTTGTTTTTCAATTTTCCACCGGCACGTATCTTCCTTGGCGATGGTGGTGCTTATCTGATCGGCTTTTTTGTGGCTTCCGTTTCTCTGAAAAGTTCGAACAAAGGGTCGATCATTGCCGCTTTGCTAGTGATTGTCATTGCACTTGGTGTGCCCATCTTAGATACAGGCTTTGCCATCTTACGAAGGGCCATTCGCGGAGTGCCCATCTTTAGAGCAGACGCAGAGCACATCCATCACAGGCTGATCTTGCTAGGGTATAGTAAAGGGCGCGCTTTGGTGGCTATGTATTCGGTCTGCGTGGTCTTGAGTCTTGTGGGGATCAGTATTCTGCTGACGAAGGGGATCGCTCTACCTGTGGCTGGTGCGATATTGTTCCTGCTCGCTATCGGGGCCGCTCGCTATTTGGGCTACGTGCGCAGTTGGTCAAATCTCAGGCAGCAGATCAATCTCGCCATGCAACGTCGTCACCGCCTGGAGCATGCTCGGGCTCACGCGCGAGTTTTGGATTTTGATATCGAGGTTTGTGAATCGGTCGAAGAATTTGCCGACACCTTTTTTGATAGGGTGAACTGGATCGGCTTTCGATCGGAGGCTGCTGAGAACACGGCGGCTGTGCGGCTTTATTTAGCCGATGGACGTTACTGCGTCTTATATCGTCCTCAAAATCAGTTTGAAGACGGAGAGTGGCAGCGCCGGGGAGATGAGCTCGTGACGGTATTGGACCGCTGTTTAGAGCGCTGGGGGAAGCTGCCTGCCAGGCTCGAGCGTATTTGACCCATAACCCTATTGCGATTTGACTTCTGATCCGATGTCCTCTGAGCCTTCTGTGACTGACTTTAACTCTGCGGAGCCCGCCCTTGAATCTGCATCGAGCAGGGACCTCCGGAGTCCAGATAAGGCGAATTTACCGCACGTTCCTCCCTCTTGGCAGACCTGCATGTTTGCACTGGTGACTGTGCTGGCTTTTATGCTGGGTTCAGGGCGGGAAACTTGGTCTTTCGGAGTCATTTGTTGTTTGCTCGGCGGCACGGTGCTTTGCTGTCCGCCGCTGTTTCGTTTGCCGCGAGGACCGGCCATAGCCCTTTTATTGTTGGCGGTTTTGCCTAGCTGTGCCTTTTTACCCTTGAACTGGCTTGGAGCATCTCCTCACTGGCGGCAGATGTTGTGGGAGGCATGGGGGATTGAATTGCCGTCATCATTGACTCCCGTGCCCAAGGCGACTCTGGAAGCTTGGTTAGGCTTATTGGTCGGGCTTGTCTGGTTTTGGGCGTGTTTAGCGCATGGGGCTGCAGATGCCGGGCGCAGAGTTGCCATCTACACACTCGCTGTCGGTGGAGCGGTGGTCGTTGCTGCGTCTTGGGTGGATGCCTATCTCCAGCCCATACTTTGGTGGCCACGCTACGACGTTTACACGTGGGATGTATTCGGTCCCTTTGCGAATCGAAATCATACCGCCAGTCTCAATGCGATCACGAGCATTTTGTGTGCGGCCTCCGCTTATGATGCCTACCGTAGAAAGTCCCGCTTAGTGTGGTTTTTCGGAGTGATATTTTGGATGCCTTTCACGGCGATTTTAATGAATACTTCGCGTGGTGGCTTGCTGATCCTCTTTCTCGGATTGATTGCTTGGGTGACTACGTCGGCGATGAAGCGAGGAACGTTGCGCAAATTGGCGGTGGGTGGTGCGCTATTGATCGTCATCATCTCGGTAGCTTCGGTTTCTGGCGGAAAGTTAGGAAGTCGCATCCGTGGTTTGCTTCAGGAGGATAATAGTTCTGTTGTCGAGTCGTCCATGCGTGTGGATTTAGCACGGCAAGTCGTCAGGCAGTTCACTGAGAATCCTTGGGTTGGCAAAGGCCTGGGCACCTTTAGCTCTGTGTTTCCTCAGGTTTCCACAATGAACAATCCGATGTTCAAGTTCTGGCATCCGGAGAGTGATGTGCTGCTTCTCCTCTTTGAAGGAGGCCTTCTACTGGTGCTGCCCTCTAGTCTGCTACTGGTGTGGATCGCTCGGTCCTCGGGTCCGTGGGCTACCTCTCGGAGTGATAAGTCACGAGATCGCTCGGGCCGGAGATTGAGACAGGCTGCCGCTATTGGGGCGGGGATGGCATTGATACATTCTGTTTTCGACATGCCCAATCATATCTTGGCCTATGGCATGCAGACGATGTTGCTGTTGGGCTTGGCGATTCGGCCGCAGGTGCTGACGGTAAGATCAGGGTGGGTGAGCCAAAGTATGGCTAGAATGCTTGGTTTGGCCGTTTTTTGTTTGGGTGTTTTATGGCTGGGTATCGGCCTTCGTCAATGGGCTCCAGACTTGAAGTCTGCAGCGTTTTTTTTGCGTGGAGAGGCTATCGAGGAAAACAAAGATGGGCGCTATCGGGAAGCCTTGGCTTTAGTGGACCGGTGCATTTGGCTTTCGCCGATGGATTGCCGGTTGTATTATTTCCGTGGGCAGTTGCTCCTGAAGCTGAGACAAAGACCGGAAAGAGCGTTGGTGGAGTTTGGTCGTTCGCGGGCCTTGGAGCCTGACTATGCGGCTCTCTGTTATGAGGAAGGTATCTACTGGCTGAAGTTTGCTCCTGAATATGCCATGATCCCATGGCGGGAGTGTTTGCAGCGAGAAGCGCGAGGAGGCAGCACCTCGACTTTGAACTATCAACGAATGGTCAGTGCGTCCGTTCCATACGCTGAGTTGCTTGCACCTCTGTGGAATCTCGCTGAAAATACCAATAAGCAGATGGTGTTTATGGAGCACATTCATCCACAGTATTGGAATGAATATCTGCCGAAGTTTATCGAGAAGCATCCTAAGTTAGACCAATTGGAGCACCAGCATCTAAGATTGCTTATGAAGCTTTGGCATGAGCGAGGCAATCGTGAGGAACTGATTCAGATGCTGGAATCCAATGCTGATCTCCAACCGTTTGGCTGGCGCACGCTCGCTATCGAGATGGCACGCCAAGGCCGGTATGAAGAAGCTTTGATCATGGCCAAAAAATTCCTCAAACGGCCAGGTAAGCCTCCAATCATTGCGGGCGCGAATGTGCCTCGGCTTGAGCGAGCGTTCCTCTTTAATCCGACGGATGTGAGGCCTGGTATCGAGCTCTACTTCGCTCAGCGGGCTGCGCATGATCTCAAGGGAGCCCGTGCAACAGCCGAGCGAGTGACTTTGCTTCCTGATGCTCCGGCTTATATGAAAGTCGAGTTAGCGCTGCTGGATGCAGAATTGGGGGATCAACGGCGAGCTTGGGAGATGATGGAGCAGGCCATGGAGCTCATTCCTGATTCTTGATGCCCGCCGTTCAAACGATCTTCCAGACACGTTTGGCGGTGCAAGCCCAGGTGGCCAGCACGGTCGAGGAAGGCTGAAATCTTCCCCCCGCTGCCCAAGGGGAGAAGGCTGGTAAAATCCAATGCTCTCGATGCTGACTGCACTGCTGCTGGATCAAAGCCGGGAGTTTAAGCCGTAGTCCTGCTCCATCGGTCAGAGAAATCGCAGGATGCTCGTGCCCTGTGATGGCGATAAGACTGGAGGGAGAAAATCTTGGCTCGATGTCCATGGATGGTGGAGCTATGCCTTCATGCCCATGGGTAAAAAAGAAGCCTTCTTCGCAATGGCTGCGAATCAGGGACCAGCCACGCCGCAGGGCGGGGCGGTCATGATTACCCTCCACCAAGATGAGTTCAGGCACCCGCTCGCGGAGTTGATCGAGAAACAGTCCCGTCTCAGCGGCAGAGAAGCTGCCGTCCATGATGTCTCCGACTAAGATGAGCCTTTGCGGCTGATAATCGTCAATCAGGGAGAAAAGAGTCTCCCCGCATTGCTGCATGCCCCACTTCGGCAGTAGTGCTCCCTGCCGACTACGGTGCACTTCATAGCCGTAGTGAACATCAGCCAAAGCCATCCAGCGCTTTCGAACGTGGATCAAGGCACGGCGTGAATCCAGAATGACGCCAGGGGCGACTTCTGCATGGATGGTGGAAGCGACGGATGTCACGGTCACACCTCACAGTGACGCTGACACAGGCCCGCTCAAGCAGACTTTGAGGCGGAAAATAATCTCCGCAGTGAGGCATCGCTTGCGTCAGATGTTAGGGACGGCATGATCCGTGCTCGACAAAACGCGCGATGTTGTTTTCACTGATCTGATGATTCCGCCCATGGTTATGGCTCTTACTTCTGAAATTCAGGTTTTGGGAGCCTCTGTGCTCACCGCTGCCTTGGGGTATGGTTTAGCGTGGTGGCTTCAGCAGAAGAAGATCGGGGCTTTGGTCTTCAAGCACGAGCTGGAGCGGGGCGAGTTTCAGTCGGTGCTTGAGGCTCAGAAGGCTGAGCTGAGCCAGCAGGAAATAGCGGCAAGGAAGGCATTGGAGGCTGCTGGTGCTGAGAAAGCGGTGGTTGAGGAGAGGTTCGCACTTTTCCGGGATGCGGCGCAGAGACGTGAAGCGGATGCTTACAGGCGCATCAGCGACTTGGAGGCTGATCTGACTTCCGTGCGCGAGGTCGCGGCTCAGTTAGCTCCTACTCAGGCTCGCATTGGCGATCTGGAAGTGGCGCTGACTGCTGAGCGAGGCCGGTTGAGCGCGGTGGAGCAAACGCTGACGGTGACGCAGAACCGAGCCCAGGACCTGGAACAGCAGCTTCACAAGACCCAACAAGCCCTAGCGACCCATCAAGAAAAGGCAAGCGCACGCGAGGCAGATCTGGTGAGTCAATTGGCCGAGCGAGAGCAATCTCTGGCGGCCGATCAAGCTCGACTGGGGACCGTGGATGAGGAGATCGCCCAGCTCAAAGAGAAGCATACCTCTTACCAGACGACGGCGGAGTCACGAATCGCCGGATTGCAACGCCAGCTCGCTGCTGCGGAGGCAAAGGCGGCGATGGTTCAGAAAGAGTTCATGAGCGCGGTGGGGGTATTGCCTGAGCCTTCGGAATCGAACGCTGCCGCATCCACAGACAAACGGATTCTTGAACTGGAAGCGAAGATTAACCACATCGAAGCCGAAGCCCGCAAGAAGGCCCGCGAGGATGGTTATAAGATTGCGGAGCTGGAGTATCGCTTAAGTGAGGCCCAAGAGGCGGCGACATCGGCCCAAGGCACGGGAAACCAAGCTGCGGAAGTGGAAACGCTTTTGACGGAGGTGAAGTCCTTATTGGCCGAGAAAGAGTCGCTGATGAATGACCTGGAGACGCTCAAGACCCTCAAGGCCAAAGCGGTGGAACCGGTGCCGGAAGTCTTGGAGCAGGGCTTGCTACAGATCGGCGATGCTCCGAAAGAGGAGTGAGATGTGAGAAGCCCTCGGTTGTGCCGTCATCATCCACGGCCCTCAGTTTTACAGGATGCACCGAACCACGAGGGCTACGAACAGAGTTTCAATGAAGTCACTTCCCGAGAGAAAGCGGATTTTTCCAGACCACCCAGCACTCAGGAGGACTCGCTGAACGGTTCACCGGGCGTAGATGCTGAACTTCCCACGCCCGCGGCGGCAGCGCCGATGCCCAAGCGGTGATGGCGGCTTGCTCCTGTGCTCCCCCTTCATGGCCTGGATAGACGGCGAGGGTGAGCAGCCCGCCGGGTTTGAGTAAGGTCAGCGCTGCTTGGATCGCTGCTAGCGTGGTCTCCGTGCGGGTAATGACGGTTTTGTCCGAGCCGGGCAGGTAGCCCAGGTTAAACATGATGCCTGCGACCTTACCCTGATGTTCCGGCTTGACGTGGTCGAGCATCGTCTCATGGCCTGCATGAATCAGGGTGAATTGTTCGCTCGTTAGGCCCGCTTCGGTCAGACGGCGTTGGGTTTCAGCAATCGCGGCGGCTTGAAGATCCAGGCCGTAAACATGCCCGGTGGGACCGATGCACAAGCTGAGAAAAAGCGTGTCATGGCCATTCCCCGTGGTGGCATCCAGAGCGATGTCTCCCGGCTGGAGCCGGTCGGCCAGGAGGAGTTGAGCCCATTTCACGGCGGAGGGGAGACCGCCCGTTTGGCTGGCGAGACGGGGAGAAGGGGCTTGGTTTTGCATCCTGCATTTTTCAAAGCTTGGAGATTCTGGCAAGGCCGCTCACGTCATTTTGAGCGATGAGCCAGAATTGACAGAAGAAATTCAAATGCCTAATTTCTGCTTGTTGTCTCCGTTTTGGAGCAACTGGGAGTTCGATCCTGACGCCATGAGTCGAGCTCCTGTGTATTCTTCCCCAATTGGCGGCTTCCTGATTCCGACATCCTTCAATGAACTTATACGTCAGTAATCTTGCTTACAGCGTGACTGATGATGAACTCCGCAGTGAATTCTCTGCTTATGGCACGGTGGGTAGCTGCCGGGTCGTGATGGATCGAGAAACAGGTCGCTCACGTGGGTTCGGCTTTGTCGATATGCCGAACGATGCCGAAGCTCAAGCCGCCATGAGTGCTCTTGAGGGCACCAACTTGGCTGGGCGTGCGGTGAAAATTGTGGAGGCGCGTCCGAAAGAAGAGCGCCCTCGTCCTACTTCAGGGGCTGGAGGCGGCGGTTATGCCGGAGGCGGCAATAAAAAGCCTGACCGAGGTGGCAACGGTGGTGGACATCGCCCACAAACGCAGCCGTCCTACAATGACTGGGACGACCGTGATCGTGGGGGTAAAAAGTCGAAGCCACGGGATCGGGGTCGTCGCAATCAGGACTTCGATGGCGGCTGGGACTGACAGCCCTCGGACCGCCTGAAAGGCGACTCTAGATTAAAAAGGACTAATCTCCTACTTCGGGAGCTATAGGCTGATTTGCTTTGGTTTTCTAAAATTTAAGCCATTGCAAAGCAGTGTCGGTCTGTTTAAATTTCTGTAATAGACATACTTGCTACGTCATTGCCGACGATGGCCAGATGCCCCGCGTGGACCTGCACCCGGAACTTTCATGAGTCGCGAGCGGTGGCAGCGCAAGTTGCTCGACCGAGGGCGGCAGCTTCTTCAAATGCGGGTCCTGCATTCACTTGCTTGCGATTTCGTCAAAAAGGCTCACCTTGCGCGCCCTTTTTGCCAACCTGTTCGAGTCCTGTGAGCCTATCCCACCCAACCGATGACCTCCGCGTGGCGGAGATCTTGCCCCTCATTCAGCCAGCGTTGCTGATGCATGACATCCCGCTTGGAGAAGAGGAGGCCGCCTTTGTGGAGCAGGCTCGCCGACGCTCTGAGGCGATTTTGAAGCAGAAGGATGACCGCTTGCTGGTCGTCGTCGGGCCTTGTTCGATCCATGATCGCAAGTCCGCCCTGGAGTATGGGCATCTCATCGTGAAGGCGCGTGAAAAATACGCTGCGGATCTGGAGATCCTCATGCGCGTCTATTTTGAAAAGCCGCGCACCACGGTGGGCTGGAAAGGCTTTATCAATGACCCGCATCTGAATGAAAGCTATGACATCAATACAGGTCTGCGGGGAGCCCGTAGCTTATTGATCGATCTGGCTAAAATGCAGGTGCCGGCAGCGACGGAGTTTCTGGACGTCATCACGCCGCAATACATTGCGGATGCTGTCGCCTGGGGGGCCATTGGGGCCCGCACCACCGAGAGTCAGGTGCACCGCCAGTTGGCCTCGGGGCTTTCCATGCCGGTGGGTTTCAAAAACGGGACCGATGGCAGCATCCAGACTGCTTTGGATGCCATCCAAGCCGCCGCAGGCCAGCACTGCTTCCTTTCGGTAACGAAGGATGGCGTGGCAGCGATCGTGAAGACACGAGGGAATGATGCCTGCCATGTGATCCTGCGCGGTGGAAAAGCGGGCACGAATTTCGATGCGCAGTCCATCGAGACGGTTGTCAATCAACTCACGGCTCGCGGTTTACCAGGAAGCGTGATGGTGGATTGCAGCCATGGCAACAGCCTCAAGGACTATCGCAAGCAGCCCGGTGTCGCCCAGTCTCTGGCGGATCAAATGACGGCAGGCAGTAAAGCGATCACGGGAGTGATGATCGAAAGTCATCTCGTGGAGGGCCGCCAAGATGCCAAACCTGGCTGTGAACTGACCTACGGCCAGAGCATCACCGACGCCTGTGTGAACTGGGCGGCGACTGAAACGATGCTGGATACCCTGGCTGCCGCAGTGCGTGCCCGGCGCGCTTAACTTTTTCTTTGCTCCCATGCTGACCCTCGACTCTGCCCGTGATGCCATTCAGCGCATGGCGGGCTGCCGCATTCTCGTCATTGGCGATGTGATGCTGGATCACTTTATCTGGGGGGCTGTCCGGCGGATTTCGCCCGAGGCTCCGGTGCCAATTGTCGAGGTCACCAAAGAGACCACCTTTCCCGGTGGAGCGGCGAACGTGGCGCGCAATCTCTCGGCCTTCACCCCGCATTCGTTTCTGATGGGGCGTGTCGGGAAAGACAGCGCTGCCAATGAACTGAAAAGCCTGCTGAATGGAGAAGGGGTCAATACCGATCCCATGCTCGAAAGCAGCATCCTGCCGACGATTGCTAAAACCCGGATCATTGCACGCCAGCAGCATGTGGTGCGTGTGGATCGGGAGACGATTGAAAAGCTCTCCGCCGATGAGCTCAAGGAGGTGTGCCAGAAGGTGGAGGCCATGCTGCCTGAGCTGGATGGCATCATCGTGGAAGATTACGGCAAAGGCTTTGTGACTCAGGCTCTGGCAGACCAGGTGCTGGGCATGGCCAAGGCGGCGGGTAAACTCGTGACCGTCGATCCCTCCCCCCGCAACCCCCTGAGTTGGCGAGGGGCCACTTTGGTGAAGCCCAATCGATTGGAAGCCTTTGCCGCCGCGGGCATTCAGGATCACCGCACTCCGGGGCCGCCTCTGGAAGATCGCCGCCTCCTGGAAGTGGGCGAGCAACTCCTGGATCAATGGAGCGTCGGTCAGGTGCTGGTGACTCTGGGTGAATTAGGAATGATCCTCTTCCAGCGAGATCGTGCCCCGCATCACATCCCCACACGGGCTCGTGAAGTCTATGACGTTTCCGGGGCAGGGGATACGGCCATTGCCTTCCTCACGCTGGCTTTGGCTGCGGGTTTGAGTTCTGAAGACGCAGCTAACGTGGCCAATCGTGCCAGCGGCATCGTCGTCGGTAAGCTAGGCACTGCCCGCTTGACGATGGAGGAACTCCTGCAAGCCTTCGAAGACTGATTTTATCCCCATGTCTGATTTCGCCTCCATGTTTCAGGGCCACCTCGATGGTCATCTTGCAGCCCTTAAACGCCTGGACGAATGTCAGGCCATCCTGTCAGCCATTGCCCAGGCCTGGGTGGACGCCCTGAAGGCCGGTAAAAAGGTGCTGTTTTTCGGCAATGGCGGCAGCGCGGCGGATGCTCAGCATCTGGCCGCTGAACTGTGTGTGCGCTACCGCATCAATCGTCGGGCTCTCGCGGGCCTTGCTTTGACGACGGATACCTCCGTGCTCACGGCGCATAGCAATGACTATGGTTTTGAGACTGTTTTCGCCCGCCAAGTGGAAGCGCTTGCGCAGCCCGGGGACGTCGTGGTGGGCATCTCCACGTCCGGCACCAGCAAGAATGTGGTGGCAGGGCTGCAAGCGGCCAAAGAGATCGGCTGTGTGGTCGTGTCCTTTACCGCTGAAAAAGGAGCGGATTGTGCAGCCGTGGCTGACTATGCCTATTGTGTTCCGACGTCGGTCACGGCCTATGCCCAGGAGTGTCATTTGTTAGCCGGGCATGTGCTTTGCGAATACGTCGAAGCCGCTTTCAAGGAGTGACGACTGAAAGGCTTTGTCTGCGACCAGTGATTGAGAGCGGAGGGGTTGGTTGATTCCCGGCGGCGACGCTCCATTCCCAGGATGAAAAAGATACTCGGTCAATTGCGTCGTTGGCGCTTTGCGTGGCTCATGGGCGCAGGCTTGGAGGATCGTCTACGGCTGATGTGGTTGTCCTTTCAGCATGTGTTGGTGAATCGCGGTTTGGCTCGATATTCGCCTCAAGTTCATGCCATCACCTTTCGGTATGCCGGACGGGAAGTGCCGGTGAAGCTGCGTGAAAACGGCACAGACATCATCATCTTCGAAGATGTCTTTCACACAGGTTGTTATGCCATCCATTCTGAAGAGGCTCCTCGGTGTCTGGTGGATGCAGGCGGGAATATTGGCTTGGCCTCGCTGTATTTTTCTCTGCGGTATCCCGGGGTGAAACTCGCGACCTTTGAACCTGTCGAGCATGAACTTTGCCGCCAGAACATTGGCCAAGTGATGCCGATGGCCTTGGGAAAAGAAACCGGTGAACTGAATATCCTGGTGGATCCCGAGAATAGTGGGGGACATCGTCTTGAACTCTATGACTCCGATCCCTCACTGAAGCGCATTCGAGTAAAGATCGAACGTCTGGATGCTTTGATCGATGCCGGTGACATCATGGCGCCGGATTGGCTGAAGGTGGATGCTGAAGGCGCTGAATGCGACATCGTCGAAGGTCTCGGTCGCTATTTGAATGGCTTGCAGGTCTTGATTGCGGAGATTCAATCGAAAACGAATCATGCCTGGATGATGGAACGACTCCGACAGTCTGGTTTCAAGGAGATCGAAGAGCGCATCCTTCATCCCGAGGCCGAGAAGCCTCACGAATCCTATTCCATCATCGTTGCGCGTAGGTGACCGTGAACGGCATGTCCTCGGACCTACCACGCAGTGCCCGCTGGATGATCGGCAACCACGCCTTGCGGTTGCTCATCGGATTCTTTTTGGGCTCGTGGGTGGCGCGCGTTTTAGGCCCCTCCCAGTTTGGAGTCTTGGCCACGGCCACAGCGGTCGGATCGATTGCTTACAGTCTGGTGGAACTCGGCGTGAGACAGCTTTTGCTGAAAGAGTTGGGACGGCGGCGATTGTTAGGGCCGGTCATCGCTGGGACTGTTTTTAAATTTTGGTTAGTCTCAGGAGTATTTGCCACCGGCATCTTGTGTTTATGGAATGCAGGCACACACACACTACCCTGGAGCGTTTTGGCCGCTACGGCCATGCCTCTGCTGCTCATGGGAGTGAGCGTGCACAACAATTGGGAGGAAAGCTGTGGCCGCGCCTTCGTTTCTGCTCGCAATGCCATGGCTGGTTATCTCTCGGCGGCAGGGGCTCGCTTGATCGCGGTGGTTCTGTTGCCCACCTTGCCAGTGATCGCATGGACCATCGCCATGGAGAGTGTGGTGGTCAGTCTCCTTGGGTTGTGGACGGGGAAGAAGCGTGGACGAGGCTTTTGGCTGGCCGGATGGAATCGGCGCGTTGCGAGTTCCATTCTCTCGCGAGGCGGTGTGCTTTTCATCAGTCAAGCGGGCAGCTTGCTACTGCTGCGTGTGGATACCATGATGATCGAGCATATCTCTGGGGCCACCGAAACGGGAATCTATGGGGCGGCTGTGCGATTGAGCGAGCTCGCCTATGCCTTGTCTCCGATCTTGGTCACGCTGCTCCTACCTCGTCTAGCCAAGCTGAAAACCGTGGATCGACAAGCGGCTTTTCATGACGCCACCGGGCTGGGTTTTTCTATCGCCGCCTTGCTGGGGTATGCTTCTGCTGTCGGGTTGTGGCTGGTGGGAGGGCTTATCATTCAAGGGCTCTTTGGCACTGTTTATCAGCCTTCCATTCCGGTGCTCATGATTCATTGTTTGGCCGCCGTGCCATTTTTCTTGGGTGAGTGGAGGCATGCGGTTTTGGTGGCTTTGGATCGGCCCCGCTTGACAGCCTTCTTCTCCTGGCTGGCTTTGGCGTTGAATGTGAGTTTGAATCTCCTGTGGATTCCGAGCTATGGAGCCCAAGGCGCTGCCTGGGCCACGCTGGTGAGCTACAGTTTAGGCGCTCTGGTCGCCACTTGGTTCGTCGCTGACCTCCGCTGGATCGCTCGGCTGCAAGGAGCTGCGCTACTGGAGCCCTTACGTTGGTGTTGGCAGCCAAAGCGTCGCTGGCTGCATCTCAAATCCGTCTTGGCCGTGCTTTCATGAGGATGGTATGATGTTGTTTCCTCTCCAGGTCGGCCGCATTCAGCGCATCGCCATTGTGCGTTGCTGTGGACTCGGAGACGTCGCGCAGATGACGCCGCTGCTGCGTCAGATCCGCCATGATGCACCGCACGCGAGAATCGAGGTCTTTTTGAATGCCAACGCCGCCATCCTGCTGGAGGGCTCACCTTGGGTGGATACAGTGCATGCGTTACCCGTCAGCGCCTTTGCCAACCGTTCTTCCAATCGGCTGTTCTGGCGATTGTGGGGACACGTGCGGCGGGCGGGTAAGTTTGATCTTTTGTTATGCCTGGACTTGGCTTGGTCGCGGACGGTTTTGGCTTTGACGGCTCGGGCAAGACGACGTGTTGGTCTCAGGACGGAGGCTTGGAAGCCTTTCATGGGGTTGGATCTCGCCATTCCGGTGCCGTTGGATTATCCGCGCAATGATGATCACACTTCCCTTTGGTTTTTGCGCACCTGGCTGGCGGCGACGGGATTGCCTGATCAAGGGTTTTCGGCGGACTTGTCGCATCTGGAGACGGAGGATGCGCCTTTGCCCAAGCACATCGCGCTGGTGCCTCGGGCAGGCAATGAACTCGTGTCTGGAGATCTCAAACAATGGCCGCTGTCTTACTGGCCACGGTTAGCTCGACGGCTTCTGGAGCAAGGCTGGACGCCGGTGGTGCTGGGGCGAGACGGAGATTTTGACATGCAGGCTATGCCCGAAGGCACGCTGGATATGCAGGGCAAGCTCAGCATCAAAGAGGTTGCCGCTTACCTCTACCGTTGCGCAGGGCTTATTGGTAACGATTCGGGACTCTTCCATATCGCGCTGGCCATGGGCACCCCGGCGGTGGGGCTTTTTGGGCCGACGGCGGCTCTTCGCACAGGCCCGTTTCGCGTCTCTCACGGGCATGTGATAACGGTGCCGCTGCAGTGTGTGCCCTGCTGCTCGAACACGTGTGCGGTGGCTGCCGCAGGGAGGCCTGAAAGCGAGCGCCCGTTTTGCCTCACCGCATTGCAACCTGACCTTGTGGCGGAGGAAGCTCTGACGCACTTTGCTAGTTTTCACCGATGAATGAGAATCGCGCAGGAGTCTTGTTCCCCGCCATTGTGCTTGGCGGGGTGGGGCTGTTTGCGCTGGCCTCCATTCTGCTCACGGAGGGAAACACCATTGGTGAGTTTTGTCGATATCTTCTGGTGGCGGGCTTTTTGCTCAGCGTTGTTTCCCCGCGAGTCGGCTTTTATGTGTGGCTGACGTTGTGTGGCTACAATGACCTTCTCAAGCGTCTGATGATCATGGGAGGACGGGTCACCCATGGGGATCTGCCCTTCGTATTGGGGATCACTCCAGCCATGTTTGGTGGTATCGTTGTTGCGATGGCGGTAGGTGGTTTGATGGGAACTCGCAGGCTGGTGTTTCGCGACATGGTGGCGATTGTGGCCGGGTCCATTCTCATGGTCGGCACTGGTGCCCTGGCCTACATGAAGGAAGGCACGGGTCTGAATGGGGTGATGCAGGCGATGGCGAACAACGGCCTGTATGCCCTACTGCTCTTTGTTTTACCCTTGATGTTCCAGTCCGTGCAGGAGCTTCAAAAGCTCTGGAGGTTGATCGTTTTCATCTTCCTCCCCGTGGCGATTTATGGAGTGGTGCAACAGGTACAGGGCTTTGCGGAGTTTGAAATCGACTACCTCAAAACCGGTCTCAGCATCGAGATCAAGCAACTCGTGGCAGGGGAGGTGAGGGCCTTTTCCACGCTGAATTCGCCGAGTGCCTTATCCGTGGTGTGCGCCTGTCTCGCGGTCGTGAGCTTGTTCCTCGGTTTTCCCATGCGGGAGAAAGGTGAGCGCCCGGTGTTGCATCCCGTCCTGGCTTTGATCTGCTTCGTCATTCATTTCGCGGGGTTGATCGCTTCGACCAGTCGCACGCCGATTTTGATCGTGCCGATCGCTCTGTTTGGCGGGTGGTGCTTTTTTTCGAGAGCTCGCACGCGGGCGTTCTATGTGATGACGGTGGGGAGCTTTTTGGCGATGGTGGTGGCGTCTCCTTGGCTGGTGCAGCGTATCGAGACGGTGAACACCTTCATTGGGAGTCTGGCCTCCCCCGGTAGCTTCATGGCTCGAATGATCACGGTGGGCACTTATTGGGATCGCCTCGAAGGCTTTGCGACGGTGCTGATGAATCCGGACGCCTACACCCTGCTCGGCTGGGGGATCGATGAAACAGGGCAGGGACGATATCACTATCATGATCCCTTGAGTGAGGTGCTGGTTCGATTCGGTGCGATTGCTCTTTTCACTCTGATTTTGATTGGCATTTGGCTGCTGCAGATGAGCCATCGTCAGGCCTGGAATCTGAGAGGTCTTAAGGACCGGCAGTTTGCCGCACGCATGATTGCCCTGGCCTTTGCCATCCTGGGGATCTCCGTGATCAGCGGCAGTATCTTGACCACATTCCCTAACAACGTGGTGTTTTGGATGAGCTTGGCCGCAGTGGCGTCTCTGGCGAGGAAACAAGCCTTAGCTCCACGGCCCAGGCCGTCGGAGATGGCAATCACGCCCCCTGTAGAAGGGTCGCGAAAGATTGTGCCGATGCGTCCACGCTCACGTCGAGGAGGTATTGGAGTATGACTGGGATGATCCATTTGATTCACGCCGTCGCCCGTGTATGGCCGCTGATTCGGGGGCGCGATTTTATGCTGCGCAATGTCCTGCGGCGTCCTGTGTGGAGAGATGCCTTGGCCAAGTCTCCCTCGGTGATTCGGACTCGTGCGGGCTTTCCCATGCATGTCAATCCGGGCAACGATTTCATCTCCATGGCATTGCGGTTGTTCGGTAATATCGAGCCGGTCACGGAAGCTTTTGTTCTCGATCATGTGCCGCCTGATGGAGGCTTTGCGGATATCGGGGCCAATGTGGGTTACTTTTCACTGCTGGTGGCGGCTCTACGCCCCGGGGCTCACGTGCAATCCTTCGAGCCCAATCCGCCCATCGCTAGTCTCCTGCAGCAGAGCGTGGCTCTGAATGGGTTGGCATCTCGGGTGAAGGTGAATCGCTTGGCCGTCGGAGACCGCGAAGGCGAGTTGCCCTTCTGCCTGCATGACACGAATACGGGCCACTCACGCCTCGCCGCCGAGGGCACGAGCGGAGATATCCAGGTGCCCGTGGTGGTCTGGGATGAATGGTGGGCCTCTCAGCACCCGGAACCGATCATTCACTGCGTGAAGATGGATATCGAAGGCGCGGAATTGCTGGCGCTGCGTGGCATGCGAGGATTTCTGCAACGACAAAAGCCAGCTCTCATTGTGGAAGCTTATGATCATCAGCTACGCGAGTTTGGCTGCACAGCAGAGGAACTGAAGCAGTTCATTTTGGAACTGGGCTACCGTGAGGCACGGCCTTCAGACGGTAATTTCTATTTCATTCATTCTCAGGCCTAACATCATGTCTGTCTTGCGTTCTCTGGCCCGTCGCTGGTTGTTCACCTTCAATACCATTCGATATCGGGTGGAATGGCCGCGCATCGCCCTGGCGATGAAACAAACACCCTGCCGAGGCGTGATCTTTGATGGAGGTGCGGGTTCCGGAGAATTCATCCGCCGGTGTTTGGGATTGGGATTTTCAGAGGCGATCGCTCTGGAATACGATGAGCAAAATTATGCGCTGCTGCAAAAGAATGCAGGCCGTTTAGCCCAGGTGAGAACGATGCGTGAGTCTCTGCTGCAGATTCCCTTGGAAGACAGCTCGGTCGACGTAGTGCTCTCCACTCAGGTGCTCGAGCACATCGAAGATCACCAGAAAGCCGCCTGTGAGCTCTGCCGAATCCTCAAACCTGGAGGGCATGCCGTAATCACGGTGCCGCGTCCCCCCGAACCTTTTCCTAACCCGGAGCACATGCGCGAAGGCTACACGGAAGAAGAGTTGAGCGCCTTGTTTGCTCCCTATGGCATGAAGACCTTGGGTTATGATTGGTTTCTCACCCAAGGAACCGTGGATCGCATGTTGGCCTGCTCGAAGTTACCTTTGCGTGGTCGATTTATGCCCGTGGCTCTGGTGGATGCGGAGACCTCGCTGACTCCCGCAGAACGCCGCGCTCAGAGGCCTTATGGATTGCTGGCGATTTTTCGGAAAGAGGCTTGATGCTCCCTCCCTCACAGACATCGGAGAAACGGGTCTTATGGATGGACCCGAGATTCCAGGCGCGGCGCCCGACGACACAGAGCCTCTATCAATCTTTGCCTGATCTCCTGGAGAAAGGTTGGCAGGTGGAGTTGTGGTGCCTGGAACACGACACCGTCGATGAACGCGTGAAAGTAGTAACCTTACCTCAGGCCAGATGGCTGCGTTTGCTGGAGCCGCTGTGGTTTTGGGCTCTGGCCTGGGCAAAGCTGACCTGGAAGCGGGCTTGCGGGGAAAGCTGGGACATCGTTCACACCAGCGGACCTGATATTCCCGGGGCAGATGTGATGTCGCTGCACTTTCACAATCGCACTTGGATTCGCCTACAGTGGCAAGAGAACGCGCGCACCTGGAAGGAACGCCTCAAAGTCTTCCACACGCTCATCGGAGTGACTCAGGAAAGTTTGGCCTTGGGGTCGCGAAGATGGCGAGTGATTCTGCCTGTTTCTGAGGGATTGGCGAACCGCATTCGCTCCTCCTTACCAGCAAACAAGATCGTTCGTGTCCTGCCGAATCTGCTCGATGGCCAGCGCTTCTCGCCAGCCGTGCGGGAACGATGGCGTGAGGCAGGTCGCGCCACCATGCAGGTGAGCGAGACGGACTATGTGTTGAGCTTTGTTAGCACCGGCCACTATCAGCGAAAGGGTTTGTGGGCGGCCGTGGAAGCTCTCCATGCGATCCGCAGTCAAGTCCACGCTGACTGTGGTTTGAACCTCCAGTTTTGGGTCATCGGGGTGAGTGAGCACACGGTGCCTTCGTTGAGACGACGGTTGGATGAAATCGCTCCGACCTGGGCTGAATGGGTGCGTCTGCTGCCTCCTACAGATGAGGTGGAGCGATGGTATGCGGCCGCGGATGCGTTTTTATTTCCATCGCGTTACGAGACATTTTCTTTGGTCGCTTTGGAAGCTTCCGCATGTGGCTTGCCGATTCTCGTGACGCCTTACGATGGCCATGAAATGTATCTTCAGGATGGGGTGAATGGGTGCCTTTTGCCATGGGAAATCAAAGCCATGTCAGAGCGTCTTTTACAGTTCTTCATCCACGAACGTTTTCAGATGAAGCCCGGGCCTACGGCGAGTCTCTCCCCTGCGGATTATGCGGCGGTCTTGGATGACAGTTATCGGGATCTATTGGAGTCAAAAAAGCCATGAGGATGGAACCCAGGATTCATCTCGCACCCGCTCATCCCTGCATGGGGTGGGTGAGTATGAATCGCTATTGGCAGGCCCTTTGGCAAGAGTCCGCCGGAGACCCGGAGGTGGTTTCTTTAGCTGAACCTGTGCCGGTGGAAACTCCGCCAAGCCCCAGATGGCAACGCCAATGGATGAAACAGGTCTGGTATCCGTGGGTGGTCAAACGTGATGTGAGGCAGGGCGTGTTACATGTGCTGGACCACAGCTTTGCTCATCTCTTGAAACAAGCCCGGAAGCGGGTGCGCACGGTCGTGACCGTGCATGATCTGATTCCTCTAACTGATCCTGCGGACCTGACACCCGCGCAGAGAACTCGCTTTGCCAACACGGTGGCCAGCGTGGCTCTGGCGGATCGTGTGGTCTGCGTCTCGGCTCACACCCGCTCCGAAGTGCAGCGCCTGCTCCAGGTGCCAGAAGCGAAGCTGCGTGTCATTCCAAACGGAACGTCTCAGTTACCCGCTGCGGATGAGGTGATGCGCCAACGTCTGAAAAGCCTCCCGGCTTACCTTTTCAGTGTCGGGGGCACAAGACCGAGGAAGAATCTGAGTCTGTTGCCTGATCTCGCACGTCATTTGAAAGAGCGTGGTCTTCCGGGGGTGATCGTGCGGGCGGGAGCTCCGCTTGATTCAGCTCTGGCGGAACGTATTCGTGATCACGCCGACTTACATGAGCTCGGGCCGCTGAACGATGCGGCATTAGCCGCCTGTTATGCGCAGGCGGCTCTGACTCTCGTCCCTTCTAAACAAGAGGGCTTCGGTTTGCCAGTGCTGGAGGCCATGCAGGCGGGTTGCCCGGTCGTTTACAGTCGGGCGACGAGTCTGCCTGAGGTCGCCGGAGAGGCGGGTTTGAGTTTTGAACTGGAGGATGCCGAGCAGGCGGCCGATCAATGCCGACGCATTTTAGTGGATGCGGGCTTGCGTGAGCAGTTGGTGGCGTCGGGGCGACAGCGGGCGGCGTTATTCACTTGGAAAGCGCATTGGCAAGGCTTGCGTGAGATCTATGCGGAGTTGCTGAATTCATGACGACGGTTTTGAAAAGTTCCCGCTCAGCCATGATCGTTCTGGCCTTCGTGATGGTGCTGCTCATGGCCTGGCAGCCCTATGCGGCAGGCTATGGCAGCTTCCGCTTTACTCTGTGGGAGGAGTTGGTCATTCGCTGGAAGACAGCGACATGGCAGCATGGTTTTATCGCCCCTTTCATTGCGGGTTGGTTGGTCTGGCGGCAGCGTGTTCAATTGGCGGCCTTACCTCGACAAAGCAGTTTTTGGGGGTTGATCATCATTGTTCTCTCGCTGCTGTTCTACTATGCTGGTTTCAAGGCGAACAATTATTACTTCGGGGCTTTTGGCCTCCAATGGTTGTTAGCGGGTGTGGTGCTTTGGTTCTGGGGATATGCCCACGCCAAACGTCTTTTCTTCGCGTGGCTGATGTTGGGTTTCATGTGGCCGTTGGTCTTTTTGGAGGAGAGTGTTTCCTTCAGATTGCGGGTGCTGATGGTGGAGTCCGTATCGACTGTGTTAAACGTGCTACACATCGGCACCATCCGTGATGGGACGGCATTGCTTTCCGCACCGGATCTGAACTCAGGCCGGACCATGGGGGAGTTGTTCAGCCTGAAGGTGGATGGCCCTTGCAGCGGCATGCGATCACTCTTCGCGTTGTTGATGGTATCGGCTTTGTTCGGATACTTCAGCCAGAAGGCTTGGTGGCGCCGACTCTTTATTTTCGGCTGTAGCATTCCACTCGCCATTGTGGCGAATATGGTGCGCATTTTCATCCTGCTCGGGGCATCCGTTTTATTCGGTCAAGACTTTGCGGTGGGGAATGAGGAGCAGGAGGTCTCTACCTTTCATTTCCTCTCGGGCATTGCGGTTTATCTGGTGGCTCTAGCGGGATTGCAAGGCATCGCCTGGGCGATGAATCGGGTGGCCGGTGTGGAGAAAAAAGAACCGATTTCGTTATCGAAGGAGCAAACCCTGCCACAAAGCTCGCGTGTTTGGGGGGCTGGATGGCGGCCCTTGGGACTGGCCGTTTTAGTCATCGCGACCTTGGCGGCTTGTCGGCTGGCTCCTGAAGTAAGCGCGGTCAGTGAGGCTGGAGTGACAATGACCCTGCCGGAACTCACGGGGATGTATGTCGGTGAACCGATTCCACCCGACCGGGTTGAGAAGGAATTGCTGCCTGCTGACACGGAAATCGTGAAGATGCGCTATCACACCTCGCAACCTCCCGAAAAGCGAGACATCGCCCAGGTGACGCTGGTTTTATCGGGGGCGGAGCGTCGCAGCATCCACCGGCCAGAAGTGTGTCTGGATGGACAGGGCTGGACGTTGTTGGAGTCGCACATCCTGCCCGTCGAGATTTCACCTGGGCGAGTGCTGGAGGTCAAAGATCTCCTGATTGAGCGTGTCTGGGTCAGCAAGGATGGCTCACGCAAACCGGTGCGTGCTCACTATGTGTATTGGTTCGTGGGATCGGATGTCACCACCCCCAGCAACGAAACCCGCGTGTGGCTGAGCAGTTGGGATAACATCGTGCGGAATGTCAATCATCGCTGGGCTTACCCGAGCGTCAGTGCCTGGGTGACGGAAGGACTGGATCCCGATGAAACGGCGCAGAGGCAGCGGAGCTCCGAGGAAACCCTGGCCATGATCACCGCTCTAATCCGAGATCTGGTGCCGCGTTTTCAAAAGGCTTACATGCCCGGAGCCTCCGAGAAGCCTTGAGAGGCGGAGCCATTTTGGAGCAGCGATTTGACCGCGTGACAAGGTTTAGCAAGGGCGCCCAGTGCCCGCCGATGGTCTAGAATTGACAGTCAAAGGGCCTGAATTGCGCCTTTTTTAAAAAAATCAACTTAAGCTAGATTTATTCTGGAAATTATAATACTGTAACCGCGATGAAGTTCGCCCTCCTGCTTCTAACCCTCTTTTTCGCCCTCGCTTGGTCAGCTTCCGCCCAGTCGCTGCCGGTGAATGGTGTCGATCACGATGGTTACATCGGTGTCTATGAGATCAATGATCAGAAATACTGGTGGTTATGCGTCGAACCTGGCGGCACACCGGCGGCCAATTCAGGCGATAGCTTCCTCGCGGATGCGGTCGGTTTTGCCGATGGTTGGGATCAGCAGAATACCGAGCGTCAGAATGATTACATCGCCAATTCGGCGGCTCAAATTGCGCTGCAAAAACAGATCGTGGTGATGCAATACGTGCTGGATACCTACATGCCGTGGTCGTCCTTTACCACGCCGGGAGAGATTCAGGATCACACGACAGTCGCTGCGAATTACGGAGGCTACAGCAATTTCTACAACTCGCTGTATGCTGTGCAGCAGTTCCTGACAGAAACCTACGGTAAAACCACCAAGGTGGACTTCACCGACATGAGTGGTTATGTTGACCGCTGGGCCTCCCTCCCCACGCCCACGGCGGCGGAGCAAGCTCGCTCCGATCTCTATCAGATGATCCTCGCCGACATAGCCGCCAAGGACGGGGCTGATTTCTTCGGCACTTATGATCTGGGTGATCCCAGCATCTTCAATTCCGCTTACACGGCAGTTTTCGATGACTATTACATCGCCAACACGCTGTATCCGCTTCTGGACAGCAACAATTACCAGGATGCCCTGATCATTGCGATTCCGGTGCCTGAGCCGAGTGGTGCCTTGCTGATTGGTTGCTTCGGTCTGTCGGTCCTCTGGCGCCGCTGGAGAAAGCTGGCTTGAGGCTAGCCATCCGCAGGGGAGGCCCTTGCTTGTCATCATGAACCCAGACTGCACATCACGCTGGCTGCGTGCAGAGTTGCACTGTCATACCACCGCCTCCAGCGATGGCATGATCACTCCTGATGGGTTGTTAAAAGCGGCTGCGCTTCAGAAGCTGGATGCGATTGCCATCACCGATCACGATACCACGGAGGGGGCTTTTGAGTTTCAGCGTTGGTTCCGGCGGAAAGGCAGTGACACCCACATCTTGATCGGTGAGGAGCGGACGCTCTCGAACAAATGCCACCTCATCGGCTTGTTTCTTCAAAAGCCTCTCGTTTCAGCCGACTATCAGGCGGTCGTGGGTGAGATTCATGAGCAGGGGGGCTTGGTTTTGGTGCCGCACCCTCTGCGGGCTAAAGACGGTTTGTTAGGCCCTCGCGGGCTGAACCTGAGCGAGCTGGCTCAAGCGGATGCGTTTGAACTTCATAATGCCAAAGGCAGCGGCGAGGATAATCAGCGCACGGCTCCGGTGCTATCCGCGAGCGGCTGTGCCGTCTTTGGCGGCAGTGATGCGCATTACGAGGCGGATGTGGGGCAGTGTGTGAATGAGATCGCACCGTGCGGAGGTGATCTGCATGCCACCGTGCGGGCAATGTTTAGCCGGACCACCGCCTTTCGCATCTTGGCCCGAGCCCAGAGCTCGAACTCCGGCGAGCGCAAATATGCCCCGGCTTATTACGCGGTGAAAAAATACCTCGCGGTGCCGAAGCCCTTGTTACCTTGGGCTAAGCAAGCCTACCGACTCTATTGGAATGCCCGCCGAGGTGGGCAGGCTCACGCGCTCCAAGAAATCTTTTCTTACCCAGCTTCCGTCCATGCATAAGAAGTCCATTCGCAAGCTGGCGCAGCTCCACGGTTGGTGGACGTATCAGTCGTTTTTAAAACGCACGGATTCCTGGTCGGAGGAAAAGCGACAGGCTTGGATTCATCATCAGCTCCAACAGACTCTGGTGGGGGCGTATGAAGGCACGCGTTATTATGCCGAGACCTTCAAAGCCTGCGGGTTCGATCCTCGCACCGATTTCCAAGGGCCGCAGACCCTGGCGCAACTGCCGGTGTTGACGAAGGAGATCGTGCGGGAGCGCTTCGAGGATCTTGTGGATGCTCGCTATCGCAGGCTGAGCGCTTATGCCGAGACCAGCGGCACGACGGGGAATCCCATGCGGATGTTGCTGAATGAAGGCTACATCGCACTGGATTATGCCTGCATGTATCAGATGTGGGCTCAGGCAGGATATCGGTTTCGGGATCCCTTTTTGGCCTTGCGCAGTTATGTGCCTTCGAAAGCCGGAGATCCTTTGTGGATTCATGATAAAGCGCAGAACACACTGTTCATGTCGGCGTATCATTTTTCACCTCGGAACGCCGCCGAATACATGGAGGCCATCGAAGCCTTCCAGCCCAAGTTCATTCGCAGTTACCCTTCCTCGTTGATGGTGCTGGCGGAGTATCTGGAACGCACCGGCAGGAGTCTGCCTTGGGTGAAAGGGCTCTTCACAGCTTCAGAGACCCTGGCACCGAGAGAGCGGGAGATCATCGAGCGTGTCTTTGGCCAGATCCTGTTCGATTGGTATGGCATGACGGAGCCAACCTTGGTGGCCTATGAAGGCACGGATCACGACGGACTGAACATCGTTTGGCAATATGGGCATGCGGAGTTCAGGCCGGACGACACCTTGGCTCCTGGGGATTGCCGTTTGATTTCGACGAGCCTGCAAAATCCGGTGATGCCCTTCATTCGCTATGATACGGGGGATATCGTGACGCGGCATGCCTCGGAGAATGAGGACACGCTTTATCCACGCAAGCTTGCCCGCGTGCAGGGGCGGAAAGACGACGTGATTCTGACTCCCGATGGGCGGCGTTTGCCTTCGGTTAACTTTTACTCCGTCTTCCGCTCAGCGCCTGGCGTGGTGCGTTTCCAGATCGTCCAATTTGGGGCGTCAGACATCGTGGTGAATATCGAAACGACGGACCCGGCTTTTGATCGGCATCCTGGGTTCCTCACGGTGAAGGAGGAGATGCGCTCACGATTCGGTGACTCCATGCATGTGGAGTATCGGATCAATCAACGTTTTGAGACTAACCGTGATGGCAAGACCCCGGTGGTGCTTCGTCGGCGGGCCAATAAGGCCGTGGAGGAACGGAAGGAATACGCCATTTCCTCGCAGGCGGCCTGGGCACGCGCGCGGGCTGGAGAACCGGTCTTGAAGCTGGATTGGAATGAATCGGATGCTCTGACGTCGGAGCTCGTTCGCGAGCGGTTGTCAGCCCTGGTGCAGGACCCTCACTCCATCATTTGGTATCCTGAGGCCTATCCAGAATCCTTGCATCAAGCGCTGGCCCAGCATCACCGGGTCGAGGCGGCTCAATTGCTGGCCACGCACGGCTCCGATATGGCGCTGGCTTACCTCACTCAATGTTATGTCACGGTGGGGGATAAGGTGATGATCGTGGCGCCTGGCTATGATAACTTTCGAGCGGTGGCTGAGCAGCGGGGAGCGATCACCACGCACTTCATGCACGAAGGGGAAGGGGACTTTCCGCTGAATAAGTTCCTGACCTCCATTCGGGAGGAGACTCCGCGTCTGATCTACCTGACCAACCCGAATAACCCGATTGGTTATTGCCTGAGTCCAGAGAACATCACCAAGATCTGTGCTGCGGCTGCGGAGGTTTCGGCCTTGGTCATTGTGGATGAAGCCTACGCGGAGTTTGCTGAGCATGATGCAGTGCCTCTGATCGGACAGCTTTCAAACCTCATCCTTGTGCGCACCTTTTCGAAAGCCTTCGGTCTGGCAGGACTGCGCGTGGGCTACCTGCTGGCAGATGCCTCCGTGATCGACACGATCAAACGAGTCGCCAATCCCAAGCACCTTACCACCTTTGCTCAAGTGGCAGCGGAGACCGCGCTGGAAGACTGGCCCCGCATTCGTGCCCATGTGGATGCGGTGAAGGTTGAGCGACGTCGCTTCATCGAGTTCTTACGGGCACATAGCGTGAAGTGCTTTGATTCGTATGGCAACTTCGTCCTGCTTCAAACACCCGATGCTGTGGAACTCGCGCGCTGGCTGGAGACGCAGGGCATCCTGGTTCGAGATCGTTCCGGGCATCTCTCCCAGAGTGTGCGTGTGACGATCGGAGGCCGAGAGAGCACGGATCGACTCATCGCCATGTTTGAACGATACTGGCAGGAGAAAGCGTGTTCCCCTGCTGTTGAGGAGGCTTGATTCTTACTTCCCTGAAGAGCAGCCTCGTTTCTTCGATCTCTTTTTCCCCATGCTTCAGCTTGCTCAATATCAAGACGGTCGTCTGGAACTCCAAGACGTGCCAGCACCGGTGCCACCTCCTGGGGGCATCCTGGTGCGCACGACCTGCTCGGTGATCTCTCCCGGCACTGAGAAGATGAAGGTCGAGCAGGCGCGCATGTCTCTACTGCAAAAGGCCAAGGCACGCCCCGATCAGGTGAAAAAGGTGCTAGATACCGCCCGCACTCTGGGCTGGCAGGCGGCGATGGAGAAGGTGCGCAATCGCCTGGAATCTCCGACCCCGCTAGGATACTCGGCTGCCGGCGTGGTGGTGGCGGTGGATGAAGGGAATAGCCGCTTCCGCGTGGGGGACCGTGTGGCCTGTGGGGGGGCTGAGTGCGCCTTTCATTCGGAGATGATCGCGGTGCCTGACCTGCTGGCGGCGCGGATTCCTGAGGGCGTGGAGGACTGGCAAGCGGCCTACACCACGCTCGCGGCCATTTCCATGCAGGCAGTTAGGCAAGCTGGGTGTCAATTGGGGGAGCGGGTGCTTGTCGTTGGACAGGGGCTGGTAGGCCTGTTAGCCACCCGTTTACTGCAAGCCTCAGGCGTGCGCGTGATGGCGGTGGACTATGTGCCCGACCGACTCAGTATTGCTTCTCAAATGGGAGCTGAATGCACCATCAATCCCGGGCAGACGAAGGCGGCGGATGCTGTGCGGGAGTGGACCGATGGGCAGGGTGTGGATACCGTGCTGCTGTGCGTAGGTGGGCAAGGCCGTGAGGCGGCGGACATGGCCATCGAATGCCTGCGCGAGCGCGGGGTCATGGTCATCGTCGGGATCTACGATGCCGAGCTCTCCTGGAAGACTGCTTACATGAAGGACATCCAGGTGCGTTATTCCCGCAGCTACGGTCCTGGTCGTTACGATCCTGAGTATGAATGGGCGGGTCGAGATTATCCTTTTGGTTATGTGCGCTGGACGGAGAATCGCAATTTCGAGGCCTGCCTCCAGTTGATGCAGTCAGGTCGTTTGGACCTCACCCCCGTGACGACACGGCGGGCTGCCTTCGCGGGGGCTGTGGCGGTGTATGATGCGCTGATGAAACCGGGCAATACGGATATCGGCGTGGTGCTGGAGTATGAAAAAGCCGCTGATGTTCCGCTGGTGTCGCCCCAGGGCGTTGCCTCGGAGATTCCCGTGATAGGCCCGACGCGTCTAACCTCTGGGCACGCCCCTTTACTGGATGTGATCGGAGCTGGGAACTTCGTGCGCACGATGTTGCTGCCTCATCTGAAGGAGCAGGTGAAGTTGGGCGCGATTGTCAATGGCACCGGCTTGAGCGCCCGACATGTGAAAGAGAAGTTTGGTTTCGCCCAAGCCGAGACCGATGCTGCGGTGGCCTTATTGGGTCGTGGAAATGCGGTGCTGATCGGCACCCGACATCATCTGCATGCGCCTTTGGTGATTGAATCGCTGAAAGCGGGACGGCATGTGTTTGTCGAAAAACCGCTCTGCCTGACCCGAGATGAATTGGCGCAGATTGATGCCTCGATGGTCGTTGGAACTGGTTCTGTGATGGTGGGGTTCAACCGTCGGTTTGCACCTGCCACCGTGGAGATGAAGGCCGTGCTGAAAGCGATCCCGGGTCCCAAGACGCTGGCTTATCATGTCTTCGCAGGCGCGCTGGCACCGGACCATTGGTATGCCAATGTGGAGCAGAGCGGTGGGCGTGTGCTCGGTGAAGCCTGTCATTTCTTTGATTATGCCTGCCACCTGCTGGGCAGACCGGTCAGAGTGATCGCGCAAACATTGGGACGCCCCGACTTCCCGGACAGTGTGACAGCTCAGATCGAGTTTGAAGAGGGCTCGTCCGCCCAGATCATCTATTCGGCGGAAGGGGACTACGCTTTTCCCAAGGAGACCTTCCGAGTCTTTGCCACCGGCCTGGTCGTGGAATGTGAAAACTTCCAGAAGCTGACGTGGTATCGGAATCGCAAAAAGACCGTGAACACTTATCGCAGCAAAGGCCACGCGGAGGAGATGCGGGCCTGGTCGGCTTTTCTCAATTCAGAGAAAGATCACCCGCTTCTTTACCCCGAAGCCCGGCAAAGCATGCTCTTGACGTTTGCAGCGCTGGACAGCTTGCGCCAGGGGTGTGCCATTGCTGTCTGAGCGGATGAAGTCTCTCACGTCTATCTCCTGGTATGTCTCTCGACTGCGGGCCATGACGCCTGTGGAGATGGCCCACCGGGTGGTGGAAAAATGGCAGCGAGCTACAGAGGCGAGCTTCTTCAGCAGCCTCGAGGGGGCCGATCCTGGACCTGCCGACGCACGGGTGCCGCGGCTGCCTGATCGAGGTTCAGCGACGGCAGAGCTGCGCCAGCAATTGGCTGTGGATGCCGTCACGCTCCAGCAAGGGCAATGGCAGCTTTTCGGTTGGCGCGAGGTCGCCGTGGGCTCACCGCCCTGTTGGCATCGCGATCCGGTGTGTGGGGTGGTGATTGATCCCGAGCAACCGGCGTACCGTCTGAACCATAGGCACTTGCCTGACGGGGCGGATGTGCGCAGCATCTGGGAGATCAACCGCTGGACGGAAATGACACGGCTGGTCATGCATGGCTGGCTGAATGACGATCTCGATGCCATCCGCACCGCTCAGCTCTGGCTGGAGGATTGGTGTGAGCGCAATGCTCCCGGCATGGGGGTCAATTGGACGAGCCCGCTGGAGGCAGCGCTGCGCTTGATCAATTTCACTTGGCTAGACGCTCTGATTCAAGACACGCCCTTGCCAGAGGAAGGCGTGGGGCCGATCATCCGCGAAACTCAAGAGCGACTGGCGCAGCGGATCGTCCCAGCGCATGCAGCCTGGGTCTGGCGCTGTCGCTCGGTGGGATCTTCCGCCAATAATCATTTGTTAGGTGAGCTGGCGGCGCTCGTATTGACCGCAGCGCGCTGGCCGCAGGTGGCTGCCGTGGCCTGTTCCACAGAGGCGGCTTGGGCTTTGCTGGAGGCGGAGATCTTGCATCAGTTCGCGCCGGATGGAGGCTCTCGGGAGCAGGCTCTGCATTATCATTTGTTTGCTTTCGAGTTGGCCCTTCAGGCTGCTCGAACCGTCGGTTGCAAGGCAGGGCCTGTTTATGAGCGGCTTTTGCATGCGATGGATTTCTTCCACTCGGCGGCTCATGGCAAGGAGGCCTGGGACTTCGGTGACAACGACGATGCTCAGGTGCTGCCGTCGACTTTAAAGCGGGAGTCTGCCGGGGCGGAATGGCGTGAGTGGATGGAAGGGAAATCGGGGGCTTTGCAATTCTGGTTAGGCCTGCCCCCGGCGCTCGTCGAAGAAGAACAAGGCTGGCGCGTGCATCCAGACAGCGGACTGGTGGTTTTTCGCAAGGGCTGGATGGCGCGGTTGGATGCATCCGCACTCGGTTTTGGAAATCTGGCCGCTCATGGGCACTGCGATGCACTCCACCTTTCCCTCTGGGATGGCGATCATGCCTTATTGATCGATCCTGGCACGGGGGGGTATTACGGTTATCCCGAGCTGCGGCGGGAACTGGCCGCTTGGACTGCGCACAATGGTCCCCGGCCTCCGAGTGGCTATCGCACACCCGTTCGTCTGGGGCCGTTTCTCCAGCGGCGTCCCCATGAAGTGCCCCGCTTGGAATTGCTGGCCAGTGGTGCTTTGGCCAAGCTCACGCATGAGGGGTTGTCGTTTCAGCGGCACGTCGCGGTGGATGACTCCGGCATCACGGTGACGGACCTCGAACTGCACGGCAAGCCCCTAACCGTCTCGTGGATCTGGGCTCCCGAATGCAAGGTGGTGAAGGAGGAGGCCCGGACGCTGAGGATTACACGAGGTGCCTCCACGTGGCTGTTCACGGTGGAGGGGGCAGGTGGGGAATTGCGGAGCCAATCGGCGCGTGTTTCAAGGGCTTACTCGAAGCAGGAAACCGCAGAGGTCTGGGAGATCACGGTGGCCGCAGGCAGGCTCACTTGGCGGGTGACCAGGAGTTAGGCCGACTGAGGCATCCTGCATGGGGGATAACTTATCGATGCGCTTCCGCCCAAGCCAATGATGAAAGGAGGGCTCGATGACCCAAGACCGCTTCGGACTTGAAACTCAGCCGCATTCGTCTGCGACTGGGTGGGATCATCATTTTTTCGGAGGAATCGTGATAGTGGCATCTTTCATCGCAATCAGGTGATCCCGAGCAAGCAGCCACTTCTCCAAAAAAAGTCGTTCACGCGTCATTACGTCTTTATGAAAGAAGGCATGCTCGCCATCTTTACCAATGATGAGAACCTGCGGCACTCCGGCTTTTTTCAACGCCTGATTGAACTCGGTGGCCTGCTCAAACGGAACGATGGTATCACGAGTGCCATGTGCGGAAAGAAAGGGCGGATCATCCGTCGTGATATAGGTAATCGGCGAAGCTTGGCGTGCTACTTCCTGCAAGGCTGGAATGGCCCCTCCAAGCAGCTTACCGCCAATGGATTTGGCTTCGTTCCATGAGATATCACTCGGGTATTGGCCGATGGTTAGAAAATTGATGGGACCGCAGATGTTGACCACACACTGCACCCTGCTACTCGTGGTTAGATCAGCCCCGAGATTTCCTTCCAATTCAGCTACATCTCCACTGGTGCCGAGCAAACAGGCTAGATGGCTACCAGCAGAGCCGCCGATGACACCGAATTTTTGAGGATCGATGTTTAGTTCTTTTGCATGGGCACGCAGCCAGCGGATCGCTGCCTTGCAGTCATAGATTTGTTCCGGCCATCGAGTTTCATTCGTGAGGCGATAGTTGATTGATGCTCCTGCAAATTTTCCTTCCTGTAGGAGCAGATGTAGGATACCGACAAACGCATCGGTCTTATCTCCGCTGCTCCAGCCGCCTCCGTGGATGGAAATAATGAGCGGTAGAGGTTGCTCACTTTTTGTTTTAGGCAGAAAAAGATCCAGAGTTTGCCGCGAATTTTTTGTATCCGCATACGGCACGTCATGTCGAACCTCGATATTGGCAGGCACGGACACCTGAGCTTTTCCGCAGGAAATGAGACCGAAAAGCACAACTGTAAGAGTATTGCACCAACAAGTCATAGAAGCCATATTAACCTTTTAACTAAAGGTGCAATCTTGAATTCGGGCTGAATTCGTCTTGGGTAGAACACCAATACAATGAGGGCCGAGCTTGGCTCTGGAGGCCCAGCTTAACCTGCCCAAGGGTGACGACTGGAGATCTGGGCAAAGGCCTTTGAAAGCGCCTTGTTCAGTTCCTCTAGGGTTGCTTGTTCCAGGTTCGGATCCACGCTGACCGGCCCTTTGGCTTCGAGGATGACGCTCTTGGTGGGCAGGAGGGATTCGGTCGCCGAGACTGCCTTTGTTGTCGGGGCAGGGGATGCCGATGGCGTATCCACCGGAGGCACGGGCTCGCTCTCAAAGAGGCTCGGAGGCGTCGGGGAGGTCTCTTCCAAGGAGACGGCCGTTGTGACGTTCTCCAGGGCCTGGATTTGGGTGTCCAGCTCTTGGCAGGCCTTGACGAGGGACGCTTTCACTGCCAGCAGCCGTTGACGAACGGCGGCAAGTTCATCCAGAGGAGAACTCAGATTTGAGAGTGAAGGGAGCTGCATGACGAACTTTTTGAAATTTAAAACGCGGTTTATAAATTTCAAAATTTTTATATCCTAATCGTGCATTTATTGGGTCCTGTGTGCGGCGAGCGAAGGATCGTGGTGAGTGGGATTGGTAAAAATTGCTCCGTGTTCCGTGCCTTTTGACTTCGTGTTGTCATGTGGACTGCTCAAGCAAGACAATAGCCTGGACCATGACTGCCTTTTCCTACCCCACTTATCGGAACCTGCCCCCTTTGGCAGGACTGGGTTCCTTTGAGGAAGCTGCCAAGCCCGGACTGGGGGTGGAGGAAAGTGTGGATCGTATCAAGCGCTACCACTTTGCCTTCAAACGGCTGATGCAGATCCTCGAAGCGAGGCTGACGGCGGAGCCGGTGTATGAGTTGAAGATGGCCTTCAGTCTGCACGCGCACTACTGTGCGGAGCATTGCACGAGTATGCGGGAGCGGGTGGCAGAAATGCGCACCCCACCTCTGGGGCTGGAGAAAATCCCGCATCAGCACCTAGCCACCTTTTTTCAGGAGATCCAAAACGCCCCCACGACAGAGGAGTTGGTGATGGGAGTGTATGAGTTTGCTTTTCCTGCTCTCCTGAAAGGCCTACAGCGGCATATGGTGGAAACCAATGTGCTGAGTGATCATCCCAGCGTGAGGATCTGCCGCTTTGCTGCTTTGGAGTTGGACGAGGTCGTGACCTATGGTCGGCAGGCTGTGGCGGCCCTAGTTTCGGAGGAGCGACTGTCGGCGATGAAGCCCTGGCGTGACTGGTTGCGGTCGCTTTTGGACGCGGCGGGCGACCTCGATGGTTCTCAGCCTCAGGCTGACTTGAGCCACCCTGAAGGCGCACCTTGCTACAGCCAGCAGCCCTTGCCCTATGACAAGCTGCCGCGGCGTGATGACCGCTTTCCCGATCCCTACAACATGGGAGTCCACGCGGAGGAGTTCCTGTATGACCCGCGTTTCCAGAGTCGGGACAAGACCTTGATGATGTATTACAAGCGGCTGCGGGAGATCGATGTGCCGGAGATGATGGCCACGATTCTGACCGAGACGCAGGACAAGCCCTGGGCCTACTATCGTGACATGACACGCCAGCTCTGGGATGAGGCCCGGCATGCCATGATGGGGGAAGTGGGCTTTGTGAAGCTGGGTATCGATTGGCCCAAGCAGGTGATGGTGAACTTCACTTGGTCTCTGGGCCTGAACACCCAACTCAAGCCCTGGGAGCGCCATGCTGTGCTCTACTTCATTGAGCAAGGGTTGATGACGAAGACGGGCAAGCGGTTCGAATGGGAAGTCGGGGCAGATAGTGGGGATGAACTCAGCAAAGTGTTCCAGGACTATGACTGGGCGGATGAGGTCCTGCATGCACGCATCGGTCGTGACTGGTATGTCAGCGCGTTTGGCGATCAAAAGGAGGCGATCGATTTCGGCAGTCAGTGCTGGAGCAAGGTGCTCAGCAACTGGAATGCCTGGAAGGAGGAAGGGAAGACCGATCACCGCAACTGGTGGCCGGGTCTCTACGCCAGCTTCTGCGAGCGCCAGGGTATCCAGCCAGACCCCGAGGCCTTAAAGTTTGCCACGACGTATGAAGCAACTCGGGCCGATCTTGAGAAACTCGCAGCGAGCGCGTGAGCGATCAAAAGAGTCCCGAAGATTGAATGACGGACATTCAGGGTTGACTCGGGGGGGCGGCTTCTCGTTGAGTGCAGGTTCCCAACCCTTTTCATGATTTCTCTCAGTCTTGTTGCCCTCGGCCTTATTATTGTTGTGCTCGCCTTGCTGGGGCTGCGTCTCCACGCATTCCTTGCCATGATGCTGGCCGCATTTGTCGTGGCGGTGGTTACCCCTCAGGATGCGCTGGTGTCCTACGCTAGCCAGCAGCAGGTTCTCGGCAAGATGACCGCAGTGGAGGCGACCAAGTTCGCCGCGACTACTCCACCGGAGCGTGTGATGAAGGCTTTTGGCGAAACCTGTGCCAGCATGGGGCTACTGATTTGTATGGCTTCCATCATGGGAAAGAGCCTTTTGGATTCTGGGGCGGCCATGCGGATTGTGCAGAGTTTGCTGGGGCTTTTCGGACGTGCACGGGCGCACATTGCTTTCGTGTTGACCGGATTCAGCCTGGCAATACCGGTTTACTTCGACGCGGTGTTTTACCTGCTCATGCCCATTGGTAAGGCCATGACCAAGGCCACGGGGGGGAACTACCTGCTTTACATCTTAACCATCATTGCCGGTGCCACCATGGCCCATTCCTTGGTGCCTCCCACTCCGGGGCCGCTGTTCGCCGCAAAGGAGTTGGGGGTGGATGTAGGAACGATGATGGTGGGCGGGCTGATCGTGGGACTGTTTACAGCGTCTTTTGGTCTCGCTTATGCGGTGTGGGCGAACCGGCGTTGGAAGATTGAGTTGCCCGTGGAGGACGCTCAGGCTGTGGATGCCGCCGCCAGTGGTCCGTTGCCTTCCTTGGCCTTATCGATTCTGCCGATCGTGGTGCCCATCGTGCTTATTACTTGGGGCTCCCTGCAGGCGAAGACACCTTGGTATGCGGATAGCAATCTAGCCCTCTCGGCAGGTGCGATCATCAGTTTGTGTCTGTTAGCCTGGCAGAAGAGGCATGGCGATGTCGCGACTCAAGGCGGACTCCAGGAAGTGGTGCAAGGGGCTATCATGTCTGGAGCCACCGTGCTTTTGATTACAGCGGCGGGTGGAGCGTTTGGCAGCACGCTGCGTCAGACCGGGGTGGCGGAAGTTATTCAGAATCTAGGCGCTGGTGCCTCGAAGTTTTGGGCGCTGCCCATCTGCTTTCTCATCACCACTCTGGTGCGCACGGCCCAGGGGTCTGCGACGGTGGCCATGATCACGGCAGCCCCGTTAGCCCGTGCCTTCATGGAGTCTGGAGGTCTGCCTTTTCACCCGGTGTATTTAGCTCTTGCTGTCGGTTGTGGTTCGAAACCGGTCCCGTGGCTCAATGACAGTGGCTTTTGGATTATCACTCGGATGAGTGGAATGACGGAGACCCAGACCCTTAAGATTGTCACCCCCATGATGTCGCTCATGGGGGTTGTCGGGCTACCCGTCGTCATGATCGGCGCTTGGCTGCTGCCCATGCGCTAACTAAGAATGAAGTCCGGATTGTTAACCATGAGTAACGAGGCAGGGCCGTCCATCCTCGGTTGGATCAAGACCAGCACAGGCTCCTACTCCTTCGGCTTCTTCTTCCTTGGCAGTTCCATGCTCTGAGCCTCGCTCATCATCTTCTTCCTCGGGTCGGGGGTGCGGAAGGGGAAAGCCGAGGAGGGATAAAGCTCTTTGGCCCTAAGTTGGGCCCAGGGGTGCCTACTTCGCTTCGGGTATCTCAGCACAGTGGGAGACATAGCCTTCTGAGCCACGTGTTGAAATCACCGTGGCAGGATTGCCGCTCACCACCTCACTGGCCCCGACATCCCGAATGACCACAGCATTGGGGGCCACCGCACTGTCATTGCCGAGATGGATGCCACCCACGACCACGGCACCGCACCCGATGTAAACACGATCTCCCAGACTGGGGCAGCCGGGGCGCTTACTGCGGGCGTTGGTTTGGCCCAAGGTGATGCCCTGACTGATGGAGCAATTGGCGCCAATGACCGTCCGGCGATTCACCACGATGCTGACCAGATGCCCGAGATAGAGGCCGGGACCGATCTCGGTCATGAAATCAATGTAAGCACCATAGCGGACCTGCTGGCGGCGGTGCCATAGCAAACACAGATGGTAGAGGCCATAGCGGCTCCAGGGCTGGGAGCGTAGATAGCGGCATAAGCGCATGACCAGGGTGAATCTGAAGCCCGATTCAGAGAACCACGTGCGGATGAATGGACCTCGTCCCTGGCTGCCAGCGTATCGAAACTGGTCTGCTTTCACGTGCTGCTTCCATTCGGTGAAGGTCATGAGGCTGGATATAAATCATGGAGGTGCGATGACAAGGGGTTAAGTCTTTTCACTCCGGCGGGCGGTTGCAATCCCCTCAGAACTGGCTATCTCCACGGCTCTTATGAGCGAATTCAAACTTCTAGTGACCGGCAGCAAGGGCCGGATGGGGCAGGCCGTGATCAGTGCGGCCCAGGCCCAGGGTGTGGCTGTCGGAGCGACGATTGATCTGGGGGACGCTTTGGCTCCTGCCCTGGAGAAGTGCGATTGCGTCATTGATTTCAGCTCTCACCATTTCACCGATGAGTTGCTGACCGAAGCGGTGAAGCTGAAGAAGAGCCTAGTCATCGGCACCACAGGTCATACTGATGAGGAACTAGCACACATCCGCGAGGCCTCGAAGGTGATCCCAGTCGTGTTCGCTTCCAACTTCAGCGTCGGCGTGAATACCCTGTTTTGGCTGACCCGCAAGGCCACGGAACTGCTCGGGCCTGACTTTGACCTCGAAGTGATCGAGATGCATCACCGCATGAAGAAGGATGCCCCGAGCGGCACCGCCCGCACGCTGGTGGAGATCCTCGCCGACGTGCGTGGCCTGTCCTATGACTCCGACTGCCGCCATGGTCGTTTCGGTGATGTCGGTGCCCGCACGCCGAAGGAGATCGGTGTTCACGCTCTGCGGGGTGGGGATGTGGTGGGAGATCACACCGTAGTCTTTGCCAATGTGGGCGAGCGTGTGGAACTGACTCACAAGGCCAGCAGCCGCGATACCTTTGCCGGTGGGGCGGTGCGCGCCGCGCGCTGGCTGGCCGATAAGCCTGCAGGTCTCTATGACATGCAGGATGTGCTGGGCCTGAAGTAACCTCTTTGAATCCATGCCTCTAACTGCTTTCGGGATCGCTCTGGGCTCCAATCAAGGAGACAGCCAGCGCCACCTGGAGGCAGGTGTGGATCATCTGCTGGCACGGATTCCGCAGGCCCGGCTGACCGCTGCTGCGTCGCTGTATGAGACGGAGCCGGTGGACTGTGCACCGGGCACGCAGGCTTTTTTAAACACGGTCATCGAGGTCGAGGCGGACCTGACACCTCAGCAAATGCATGCGCATCTGGTGGCGGTGGAGGCTCTCATGGGACGGCCGCTCCAGCGGGAAAAAAATGCCCCGCGTTGCCTTGATCTCGATCTCCTCTATGCAGGCGATTACCACAGCGATGATCCCGTGCTGACCGTGCCGCATCCGCGCCTGCATCTGCGACGCTTTGTTTTGCAACCCCTCGCCGAGATCCGACCGCATCTGCATCTCCCGGGGGTATCCCTTACCCCTGCGGAAGCCCTGGCTGCTTTGCCCTGTCCGCCGGAGAGCGTGCGTTATGGGGGCGACTGGAAGCATCGATTGAGCTGATGGACTCAAAGGCGGCGACGCCCCTGTGTGTCATTTTTCTCACATGCGAGACTTCATGCGGGTCTAAAAATCGACCTCGGGGATGACAGCGAGGATTGATGTCGTATTTTGCCTCAGCCCCCCAATGCCTGATAAGTCTCCTCTGCCCATTCCCACTCCCATTGTCTATCGCCCGAATGTGGGTGTGATCCTCATGAATGACCGTGATGAAATCTTTGTCGCGGAGCGCATCAATATCCCCGGAGCATGGCAGTTCCCTCAGGGCGGCATTGATGATGGGGAGGATGCAGAAACGGCGATGTTCCGTGAGATGGCGGAAGAGATCGGGGTCACCCGGGATAAGGTGGAACTGCTGGAGCAGCGAGGGGGGTACCGTTACGCCTTTGCCAAGGGACGGCTGAAATACGGCATCTATGGCGGCCAGGAGCAGACCTATTTCCGCTGCCGCTTTTTGGGGCAGGACAGTGATGTCAATCTGGCGGCGACGCATCAGGAGTTCAGCCGCTGGTGCTGGATCAAGCCGGAAGCGTTCAAGATGGAGTGGGTGCCCAAGTTTAAACGTGCGGTTTATCATCAGGTGTTTTTAGACTTCTTTGGAGTGGACTTAAGCGCTAAGGTCTCATGACCCGGGTATGACAGAGAATGCACATCGCCACAGCTTCAGGGGCAGAGCGACCCTGGGGGCGATGTCGTGGAATCTGCCCAATGACGGCTGGAGTTCTCCGTGGGGATGTGAAGATGAATGGATCCCGCCGGATGATGAATGGCGGAAGCGGATCGGTCTGGCTGAGGATGCAGAAGCTCCAGAGGACATTCACGCGAAGCCTGATCTGGCCGAAGCACGAGGCAGCAGTCCTGCAAGGGCCGAAGAGCCTTTGGGGCTAGGGCAGATGATCCTGCGCTTCGAGAAAGAGGAGCCGGAGGAAGATCCCCCTCCGCCACCGGTGAAAGCCCCGGTCATGTTACCTCCCCGGCGGACCCCTCTGGAAGCCGTCAAGGCTCCGGCACCCGCGAGTCCTCCCCCCACGGTGGCGAAGCCACCTCCGGCCATGAAGACGGGGAGTGCACCTGCCGAGATCCGCGTGGTGCCGCGTTCCGTAGGCGTGCCGAAGCAAGCCGCCCGCTCGGCTCCGCCAGTGCCGGAGAAGCCCCAGCCTCCGAGTGAAGATGTGGAGAGTGTGAGCCCTCCTGTGCGCAAGCGCATCCCGCGTCGCTCCAACAACTATGCCTGGGGCAGTCTCATTTCCCTGAGCTTAGGCACCCTGGGCTTTACCCTGCTGGCATGGATTTATCTGCACGATACGCCGCGTGAATCGGATGAGGATTTACGGCCGGTCATGGCCTTCGATCAATCCCCCACCACCCAAGCGGTGAAAAAGCTGCGCGCTTTTTTAGACTCCATCCAGCCCCCGGAAAATACGGCCTTGCAGGATCAGTCTGCCTGGACCTGGGATACGCCTTCTTTAGCACTCTTGGTTAGGTCAAATGGTACTGCTTTCGATAATCTGCGGGACCTCTTGGAGGACTATGACTGGCATCCGCATCATGCCGAGTGGCATCGGGAGGATCTCAGTCAACACCGCTCCTGGTCTTACGTGGGGCTCCTCTTGCAGGCGCAGTCCGCTTACCTGGAGCGGCGTGGCGATGAGGAGCCCGCTCTCGTGTCAGCCATTGATCTGGCGGAGTTGAGCCGACGTCTTCAGGAGGTTTGGGCCTGGCCCGGCTACATGCATCGGGCGATGGAGTTGCATGGAGATGCGGTGCAGTTGCTGGCGGAGTTGCTTAAAACCACGCATTTGGATGGTGCCACCCTGGAACGGTTTCAGACCGAGTTCACCCAATGTCAGCCACGGGATGAGGTGATGAAGCAGGCCAGCGCCGCTTACTACGTGCATGAGAAGAAGTTGCTGCTAGGCCCAGCCAGCGGGGAACTCCTAGACACCATGCCCGGCGGTCAGCTCCACCAGCGTCCGGGGAGGCTGTTCTTTAAAATGAATGAGACGCTCAGTCTCTTTGCCGATGCCTTCCGCCAGCTTCGAGATGAGGTGACACGGCCTCCTTACACCCGCCTCTCCGTCAGTGTGGAGCCGGTGATCCGGCTGACGACCCCGCGCTTTTATCACCCCAATTCCAGCGGTGAGACTTACTTCAGTGATCACATCGAGGGCTACCTCGCCTTGCCTCAGGAGCATAGCCTGAGCAAGGCACGGCATGGGCTGGTGAGCTGCCTCTTCGCGCTGCGGCGTTATCTAGCGGAGAAGCGCTCGCTGCCGAAGGAACTGCGCGAGCTGGTGCCGCAGTATCTCTCGGCGGTGCCTCTCGATCCCTTTTCGGGGGAGGCACTGCTGTATGATCGGGATCGCGGTCTGGTTTATTCTGTGGGGGTGAACCTGATCGAGGAAGGCGGGAGGCCCACCAACCCACCGCTGAATGATGATCGTGAGCCTACCGTCAGCCTGGGGGTTGCCGTAGCAGCTCCGGTGAAGAAGTGAAGGCGGGATCAGACAAGGCGACTGCGGTTTTCGCCTGAAAGCCGCCCGGCGGAAGGTGGCGTTATAGGGGTATGATGAAGCCTGACTTCCTCCATGTGTCACGCAGGCACTTTTTCACCCAGAGCGGTCTGACTCTGGGCTCCGCCGCACTGGGCTCGCTGCTGGCCCGTGATCTGCCCGCGCAGTCTCCCATGGAGAAGCTGGCGGCTGCGGCCCCCCACTTTGCCCCGAAGGCCAAGCAGGTGATCTACCTGCACATGATCGGGGCACCTTCACAGCTGGACTTGTTCGACTACAAGCCGGTGCTGCAGAAGCATGACGGGCAAAAGTGCCCAGAGGAACTGCTGAAGGGAAAGCGCTTTGCCTTCATCGGCGGAGAGATGACGCTCGCGGGCTCCACCTATCAGTTTAAAAAGCATGGTCAGAGCGGGCAGGAGATGTCTGAGCTACTGCCTCATCTGGCCACCGTAGCTGATGAGATTTGTGTGCTGAAGGGCATGCATACGAATGAGATCAACCATGCTCCTGCACAGATGTTTCTGCATACTGGCTTCGGCCAGGGTGGACGCCCCAGCTTAGGCTCCTGGGTGACGTATGGTCTGGGCAGTGGGAATCGCGATATGCCCGCCTATGTGGTCTTGCTCTCGGGGCCGCCCGGAGGTGCTGGCACAGCGCTGTGGAGCACCGGCTTCCTGCCCAGCGTGTATCAGGGTGTGCAGTTCCGCAGCAGTGGCGAGCCAGTGTTGTTTTTAAACAATCCCAAGGGACACTCGGCACAGGATCGCCGGCAGGTGCTGGATGCGGTGCGGGCGCTGAATGAGCGCCAGCTCGGTCTGGTGGGTGATCCCGAGATCGCCACCCGCATCAGTCAGTATGAGATGGCGTATCGCATGCAGGCCAGCGTGCCTGAACTGATGGACATCTCTCAGGAAAACGCTGCCACGCTGGACATGTATGGCGCGAAGCCCGGGCAACAATCCTTTGCCAACAATTGTTTGTTAGCCCGCAGACTGGTGGAGCGCGGTGTGCGCATGGTCCAGCTCTATGATTCTGACTGGGATCATCATGGCGGGCTGGATAAACGCTTGCCTGCTAAGGCCAAGGATGTGGATCAGGCCATGGCCGCGCTGGTGCGTGATCTCAAGCAGCGTGGCCTGCTGGATGAAACCTTGGTGGTCTGGGGCAGTGAATTTGGCCGCACGCCACTCCGTCAGGGCGCGGATGGGGAGGGGAAACAAACCGCCGCAGGACGAGACCACCACAAAGACGCCTACACCATGTGGCTCGCCGGAGGAGGCGTGAAGGCAGGCGTCACTTACGGCCGCACCGATGAGATGGGCTTCAATGTGGTGGAGAATGGCGTGCATGTGCATGATCTCAATGCCACGCTGCTGCATCTGATGGGGCTGGATCATGAGCGACTTACCTTCCGCTATCAGGGGCGGGATTTTCGGCTCACCGATGTGCATGGAGAGGTCGTGCGACCCATCCTCGCCTGAGGCTCCAATGTAAGATTTTTGTTTGTTGTTGGATTTTCATGTCTTCGGCTTTATCGGGGAGGCTAAGTTCACCTTGATGAGCGCTTGCCCTGAGATCATTCCTTACCAAGACGGCGTCGTTGCGCGTGAAGCCTTGGCGGAATTTCTGCATCAAGGCTGGCCTGATGTGCCAGTGAAACTCTGGCGGCAGCGCTTCACCCACTGGTGGGATGAGAATCCTGTCCGCAGCCCCCAGTCTCACCTGGGTTACGTGGCGCTGAAGGAGGGGGAAGTCATCGGCTTTGCAGGGGGCATCCCGGCCCTCTTTGCGTGGCAGGGGCAGCCTGTGCAGGGCGGCTATGCCACCAGCTTCCGGGTGCATGAGGATTACCCCCGGATCGCCGCAGAGATGTTTCTCGCTCAGCGGGAACTGATGAAAGAATACCTCATCGTTCACTCCACTCCGCTGCCCCGTATCCGTGAGGCATTGCTCAAACTGGGTGCCCGTGCGGAAACTCAGATCACCTGCCATTATCTCGCCCTGGGAAAACTGGCCTGCTTCAATGGCTTGCAGAGCTGGCCCTCACTGGACCCCAGCCTCCGTGTCATCAAGGACTTGACCGAGGTGCATCAACTCGCTCGGCCTTATCGCGATGCGGAACGACTGGAGAAGTGGGTCTCCTTGGACTCTTTAAAGTGGTATCAAGCCTCTCCCGTGAGAAAGCACCACTTCGTTGGGGTGGTGGATGCTCAAGGCACCCTGAGTTCCTTTGTATTCATCACCCCACGTCGTCGCAAAGGGCTGCCTGCCTGGGACGTGGTGGAGACCTTCACCACGCGTGAGGAGAGCCATGAGCTGCTGGCCCTGATCGGGGCGGTCACCCAAGATCCGGGCTTACTCCCCTACGACCATGGGCGTTTGCTCACCATTGCAGACTTCGAGCAAGAGCCTGCGTTCTTTGGCATGCCCGCCCTGCTCCGCAGGCAGGAAGAGGTCTGCCACTATTTCCTGCTGCCACCCGCTTTCCAGCACGTGCGTAAGCACACCGTGCTCGCTGAGGGCGACATCGGCATGTGATTCCATGGGCATCTGATCCGTCAAGGACGGGCATTAACTTGATGCCCAGATGAAATCTTCCCTTGCATGAGGCCGATCCTTCTCGAAATATCCAGGACTCCAGATGCATGGATAGCTCAGTGGTAGAGCGGCTCGTTTACACCGAGTTGGTCGGGGGTTCGAATCCCTCTCCGTGCACCATTTTTAGGCGCTCTGGCTTATAAAGCCCCACGCGAGCGCAGATCAGCCTTGTTCTACAAAAGCGGGGTTCCGTGGTGAGCTCGCCCGATCCTATGAGATGGGTTTAACGCGAGAAGGCACGAAATCCCGGCGAGACACCTGAAATCAAAACAAGCCCGTGGGTGCTGATCGAGACCCGATTTGTGTGAAGCTGTCGATGCCTTGTTTCAGTTTGCCTAACCGGATGTGTTTCGATGGAGATGGGCTCGATCTGAAAAGTTGCAAAGTTGCCCAGCTATACACGGCAACTTTGCAACTTTGTCAGGAGATGCCTCAAGCTTGTCTGAAAGCCAGCTCGGGATTTCGGCATGTCAATGTTTCCAAGTTTCCATGTCTAGGGATGGAAACATTTCTTCACGGTCATGGAGGACCTGATTGACCTTCGTGGAGTGGATAACCCACCGTCTCAACGCCCCTCGATAGACGTGTGAAAAAGTTGCCAAGTTGCCGTAGCTAAGCACGGCAACTTGGCAACTTTTCGATCTCCCTTCAGCGGTCGTCGATCAGAAGGATTGAATGAGGTTGTCTGGCTCTCCAAGTGCCAGCACCTTACATTCAATGATAGCTAACAAATGATGTGATTGTGGGTATCTCTTCATATCATTCATACCCTCTTTAGCGTTTAATAGTGACATAATGACACATATATTCGCTAAGGCCTACGCAGGGTTGTTCGAATACGTCCACGAGCTCTCACCAGACAGTGATGAGGACTCAAAGTTGCCGAGTTGCCGTGCTTAGCTATGGCAACTCGGCAACTTTGCGATGGGGTGTTAACGGAGCGTAAAAATTCGATCAGAAGCCAGCCCTGAAATGTTTCCAAGTTTCCATGTCTAGGGGTGGAAACATGGAAACATTTTCCCTGGTATGCGTCATTTTGCCTAACAGGTTGTATTTCAACGGTGAACGGTAAAAGCCCGAAAAGTTGCCGTGTATAGGGTGGCAACTTTGCAACTTTTTGAAACCTCCCTTATCCTCGCCAAGCAAACGCCCAAGCCTCACGAGTGGAAGCTTGGGCGATTAAAGGAGCCTCGAATAGTGAGGCGGACGATGTTACGCGGCTGCAGGCAGGGCCTCAATCTCATCCATGGCGCTTTCAAAGACGGAGAGGATGTCTCGGCTCGGCGTGGTCTGATGGGAGAGGATGCTGCGCACTTTATCGTGAGAGAGGAGCACACCGCGCTGATGGCCTTCGTTGGCTCGGTCAGAAAACACCAGGAAGGCAGGATCTTCAGACTTACCTGGGAAACGCATGCCCCAGGCAGGACGAGTTTCCATCACTTCACTGAAGTCAGCCTCATCCCAGTTACCGCCGTTGAGGCCTTCGCCCAGCCAGACGGTGAGGATGTTGTCCGCCACAGCTTTGAGATGGCGGCTTGTGCGCTCGAGGAAAATGCACACCGGCTCAGCTTCTTCCAGGATCTCTTGGAAAGCGGGCTGACGAATCTGCGGGGAGATTACGGAGATCACAGCGCCAATGTGAGCCACAGCGAGGGTGATCAATTGCAAATCCGGGCTGTGACGCAGAACGGTGACGACTTTGTCGCCACGATTTACACCGTTCTGCTGAAGCCAAGTCGCGATGCGCAGGACGTTCATCCAGGCTTGCTCGTAGGTGAGTTCCATGCCGTCCACCGTGAGGGTGGTTTCCGGCGTGCGCTCGGCGGCATCCGCCAGGAAAGCGCTAAGGTGGAAGGGGCCTTTGGGCCGTGCATCCATCCAGGGGGAGACACTAAGACCGGTCTGAGGTTCTGGAAGATTTAGCATCATATGGATTTTATAATGAATGTGAATCTTAGCAACAGGAATTCCCGCATTTGGGGGTGTTTACAGAGGCGCTACTCTGTTTTTAGAAAGCAGTTACCAAGTTTATAATTTTTTTGAACTGAGCTTCATCATCGGATGCAGCTTAGTCCGGGCCAATGTGACTGGCGGATTCAACGATATTTTAAGATCGCCGTCAAATAGTCCTTCGCGAAAGATGACAATGGATCAGTAAAAAACTTAATTGCTGGTCGAGATTCGAGGATTTTTCCTTCTGCGAGGAAGACCACCCAGTCAGCCACCTGTTTGGCAAAGCTGACTTCGTGCGTGGCCAGAACGATCTGTTGGCCATCCTGGGCCAGTTCGCGGATGACATCCAGCACCTCCCCTGTCATCACCGGGTCCAGAGCGGAGGTGGGCTCATCCAGCAGGAGGAGGCGAGGTCGGGAAGCCAGCGCGCGCGCGATTGCGGCCCGCTGCTGCTGCCCGCCGGAGAGTTCGGCTGGGCGCTTGTGCGCATGGTCGGCGAGGCCCAGACGCGTCAGCAACTCGTGGGCGCGGTCTTGGGCGGCAGCCGTTGTGAATCCGTGCACGACGGTGAGCGGTAGGGCCACATTTTGCTGTGCGGTCAGATGTGGAAAGAGATTGTAGCCCTGGAAGACGAAGCCGTTTTGCCGTAGGGTGCCGAGAGCGCCAGCCGGGTCGTGAGGTAAGGCTTGGTCATTGACCCGCACGTCCCCGGAGTCAGGGATGAGCAGGCCGCCGAGCACACGCAGGAGGGTGGATTTTCCCCCGCCGCTGGGACCGAGCAACACCACGACACGGGCATCATCACCGGTCTTGAAACTAGCGCCATCCAGCGCGGCGAAGCTGCCATAGCGTTTCACCACGTTCAGAGTTTCAAGTTTCATAGGCGAACCTCCTTTCCAAGCGCCCGGCATACCAGGAAAGGGGCAGTGTAACGATGAGATAGGCGGCAGCCAAGGGCAGGTAACCTTCGAGCGCGGTGTAGCTGCTGCTGTTCAAAATGCGGACCTTTTGCACCAGTTCCTCAATGGCGATGACGGAGAGCAGCGAAGAGTCCTTGATGAGGGAGACGAGCTGCCCTGTGGTCCCCGGTAGAGCGCGCCGCACGGCCTGGGGGATGATAACATAGCGGTAGGTCTGCACCGTGTTGAAACCCACGGCCCGGGCCGCCTCACGCTGGGTAGCGCCGATGCTCTCTACGGCTCCGCGAAAGATCTCGGAAAGATAAGCCCCTTCAAACAGCCCCAGCAGCAGGGTGCCCACCAGCAGCTTGTCATTCACCTGGAGCGCCGTGGCGATGATGTAGTAGCCGATGAGGAGTTGCACCAGGAGGGGAGAGCCTCTGAGTAACTCGACCACGCCAGTGGCGAAGAGGCGAAGTGGCAAAATAGGACTGCGCCGACTCAACATCAGGGCGAATCCTACGAGCACGCTTAAAACCATGGCTACCACTGAAATAGCCATAGTGGTCAGCCAGCCCCATGCGAATTGATAGCGATAGGTCCAGACACTTTCCCAATTCCACCGGTAATGCACCGTGCTGAAGGTGAAATATAAAGCTAGCGCAGCCGCCGTTAGCAGGACCAAGGTCCAAAATAGGCTACGGGCAGTGAGGGAAAGCATGGGAATCAAAAGAAAGCCGGAGGTTTATAGCATGAAGCATTAAGACTGCCAGCCTCGGTGTCGGCTTGGTGCTAAGGAGCAGTGGTTTCTGCGCCCGCTTCCTCTTGAGTGGCGGCCAAAGCCGGATCACTCAGGGCCTCGATCCCCTTGCCAGGCTGGTTTTGACGCGCCTGGAGGAAGTGCCTCAAGCCTGTGCTGATGCCCTGGATGAGCTGCTTCTGATAGTCCGCTTGCTTCAGTTTCGCCGCTTCATCGGGATGGGTAAGGAAGCCGCACTCCACCAGCACGGCTGGCACCTGGGTGCGGGTGACCACCGCATAGTTCCGCTCCTTGATGCCCCGGTCCACCGCCTGGGTGAGCGTGCAGAGCTGCTGCTGGATGGAGGCCGCCAACCAGCGTCCGCGCAGATCCTTCACCGCGCTGGAGGTCAGCTTCCACCGGGCTTGGAGGGCGCGCTGAGCCGCCAGTGTCTTATGCTCCGTGAAATAGGTCTCGATGCCGCTGACGTCGGGATTGGCACTGGTATTGAGGTGAAGGCTGATGAAGGCGTCGGCTTGGAGATCGTTGGCGATGGCGGCCCGCCCCTCCAGGGGGAGAAAGACATCACTCTCACGGGTCATTTTCACACGCATCCCATGGGCGAGCAGTTGGCCGCGTAGGTCCAGGGCCAGCTTCAGGGCCAGTTCCTTCTCCAGCGCCCCTCCGGCAACAGCACCGCCATCATGCCCCCCATGCCCCGCATCCACCACGATGAGCGGAGCGTCCATCTGCCAGGGGTTGAGTTGAATCCCTGGGACGGCCTCCAGGCGATCGGAAAGCCAGCCCAATGTCAGAAAAACCGCCCCGAGGGCCAGGTAAGACAGCGTCCCGCGCAGATATTCCCCGAAGAGGGTATCCTTTACTGTGGCAGGGCTGGACCGACGTTTTTTCAAAAAATTGTTCGTTATTTTAAAATATCTCTTGGCCTTAACTATTATAATCACTAAAATGCGCGCATGAAAGCGCTGCCTGCTGTTTTTTTCCCGAAGCACCCGCGTTGGCTCTTAGCGGCTCTTGCCATCTGGACCGCTCCGCAGGTGCAGGCGCAGAATTACCCTCCAGCAGGTGCTGGCGTGGGTGCCCCTGGGGCCGTCCAGCAGCCTTACTATCGCCAGGCTGGCTCCGCCTATGTTCCCCCGGGAACGACACGGCAGGCCACCCTGAACTCGACACCTCAATACCAGCCCGGGTTTGGCACGCCGCCGAACTACAAGCCGCCGACGGTGAAACCCACCTCGACCCCGAGCAAGCCGAAGTCCCCCACCAGCAACACCTCTTCCACGACCAGCACGCGTTCAAAACCCGTGAGCCTGGAGACGAAGGTGGCGCGTCTGGAGAAAAATGACGCCCGCCAGGATCAGCGGCTAAACCATCTGGAATTTGGCAAAGGCGGCCAAGGCCAGGGCAGCAGTCACGCCGACGGCGGTGTTTACACCGTGCGCCCGGGGGATACGCTGTGGCGCATCGCCGAGCGGCACAATACCAGCATCAATGAGCTGAAGGCGGCCAATCGTATCTCGGGAGAAACCATCACAGTGGGGCAGTCCCTGATCATCCCTGGCTACAGTGGCATCTCGCTGCTGCAGGAGTCGCCCTCCGGCGGAGCCCACATCGTGCGTCCAGGAGATACCTTTTCCCAGATCGCTCAGACCCATGGGCTGACCATGGACACGCTGGCTCGGGCTAATCCCTCCGTTTATCCCGACCGCCTGCTGGTGGGAGAGCGTATCGTCATCCCCGGTCAAAAGGTGGGCACCACCCCCGCCGTGCTGCCCAATGAGCGCCAGAGCATGAGCGCACGCCTGCACATTGTGAAACCTGGGGAAAGCCTGGGGGCCATCGCCAAAGGCTACGGTGTCTCCACCGCCAGCATGGCCGCCGCCAATAAGCTGAAAGACGCCAATCTGATCGCTCCAGGTCAGAAGCTCCTCGTGCCGGGAGGCTCTGCGTCTCCCGCCCCACGCAGTCCTGCTCCAGTGTATCCACCAGCGGATTCAGATACGGTGCCTCTGCCTGGAGCGGGGCTCTATGCCACCTCTCCAGCCCCCGCTCCCACCCCGGCGCCCCAGCTTGCCACGGTGGCTCCGGCACCGGAATCTGCGCCAGCGCCGAAGCCAGTCTCCGCTCCCGTCAGCAGCAATCGCCGCGGCATCGTGGCCTACCGCCTGGAGCGTGGGGATGACATCCATACCGTCTCCAACCTCTTTAACACCACCCCAGAGAGAATCCGTGAGCTGAACAAAATGGCTCCAGATGCCAAACTGAAGGAGGGGGATGAAGTCGTGGTTCCCTCCCTCGGAGCTGTGTCGCTGAATTGACGGGAGGCTCTCTTCGGTCAAGGGTGGCGCATGTCCCTCATCGGCACCCCACTTTCTTCCACTGCAACTAAAGTTATGCTCCTCGGCTCAGGTGAACTGGGCAAGGAGGTCGTCATCGAACTCCAGCGCCTCGGCTGTGAGGTGATCGCTGTGGATCGTTATGCCAATGCGCCTGCCATGCAGGTGGCGCACCGCAGCCACGTGATCTCCATGCTGGATGGTGAGGCCCTACGACGTCTCGTGGAGGTGGAAAAACCGAACTTCATCGTGCCGGAGATCGAGGCCATTGCCACGGATACGCTGGTGGAGCTGGAGGAGGAAGGCTTCACCGTGGTGCCCACGGCCCGGGCTGCCAAGCTGACTATGAACCGCGAAGGCATCCGCCGTCTCGCGGCTGAAGAACTGGGGCTGAAAACCTCCCCGTATGTGTTTGCCCAAACCGAAGAGGAATTCCGCGCTGCCATCGCCCAAATCGGCATGCCCTGTGTGGTGAAGCCCATCATGTCCTCTTCCGGCAAAGGCCAGAGCGTGGTGAAAACCGAGGCGGACATTGCCCACTCCTGGCAGTATGCGCAGGAAGGCGGGCGCGCCGGGAAAGGCAAGGTGATCGTGGAAGGCTTTGTCGAGTTCGATTACGAGATCACCATGCTGACCGTGCGCCACGCCAGTGGCACGTCTTTCTGCGCCCCGGTGGGACATACTCAAATCAAAGGCGACTATCGCGAGTCCTGGCAGCCACATCCGATGAGCGACAAAGCCCTGGCCGCCGCCGAGCACATGGCCGGTGCCATCACGGAGGCGCTGGGAGGCCGGGGGCTCTTCGGCGTGGAGCTTTTCATCAAGGGCGATGATGTGATCTTTAGTGAAGTGTCTCCGCGCCCGCATGATACCGGTCTCGTGACCCTGATTTCTCAAGATCTGTCCGAGTTTGCCCTGCACGTGCGGGCCATCCTGGGCTTGCCGATTCCGAACATTCGCCAGCATGGGCCGAGTGCCTCCTGCGCCGTCCTCGTGGAAGGAGACTCTTCCCAGGTGCAGTTTGGCCAGCTTGATCAAGTGCTCGCCGAGCCCGATACGCAGCTCCGTCTGTTCGGGAAACCCACCGTCAGCGGTCAGCGCCGCATGGCCGTGACGCTGGCCCGGGCAGACAGTGTGGAAGCTGCCCGTGGCAAGGCCCATCGCGCGGCTCAAGCGATGGAGATCAAGCTGTAAGCCGGGAGAACTTCCTTCCGGGTAAACGAAAAAGCCTCCGAGATCCTGGATCTTGGAGGCTTTTTAGTTGGAATGGTTTTTGTTAGGCGGTCACCACCTTGCTGTCGGCGATGTCATCGTGCAGGGTGTTATGACCACTGCGGAAGATGCACAGGGCATCGACGATGACGGCGATGCCGCCGATGATGGGGATAACGGATGCCACCCACACAGGCAAAAGCCGATGCGTGAGGATACGGGTGCGGTCGATAGGCGCGCCACTTTTACGGACAATGCGGATCTTCATCACCTTTTTGCCAATGGTCTGGCCTTGGAGCAGGAAGTTCCAATTGATGCCGAGGATGATGGCCATGGTGAGCAGGCTCCACAGAAAGGGCTCCAGCATACTGACGGTGCCCGCAGAGACGCGGGTATAGTAGCCGGCGATGAGCTGACAGACCGCCGTGATGCCGCCTGCAATCAGGCCATCGACGATTTGAGCGACCAGGCGGATCCACGGCGATGCCAGCGGCTGCGTGGTGGGATCTGAAGGTGGAATGATATCGGCCTGAGGGGGCAGGTAGGGATTAACTTCGCTCATAGGAATCAGTGGTATTGATGTTATGGATTGACGCGACGGACCCGATGGGGTGCTGGATAAGGCAGCAGCCATCCGGCCAAGGCTAAGAAAACCGGACCGCTTTGACAAGCCAAGAGATGATAAGCTCTTTAAGTTCCAAGGTTGCTGTGAAGCGAGGTCATGCGTAACCTAAGCAGGAATGATTCATCCTTTTGGTTACCGATTTTGCCTGTTTGTCACCGCTCTATGGGCCATTGCCTCAGTGGGCAGGGCAGAGTCTGTGACCGGCTTGCTGCTGCCTCTCCAAGAAGTGAAGGTGGGCACGCCGGTGGAAGGCCTCGTCAAAGAAGTCATGGTGGATGAAGGGGATACTGTGACGGTGGGACAACCTCTGGTGCGGCTGGTGGATGATCTCGAAAAGATGGATGTGGAGCGTGCGGAAAAGATCTTGGAGAAGGCCAAATTTGACCACGAAGCCGCGCAGAAGCTGCTGAAGCAGGACATTGGCACGAAGGAAGAGGCCCTGCGCAAAAGTATCGAATACGACTTGGCCAAGATTCAGCGGGATGCCTCTGTGGTAAGGCTCCAGCAAAAGACCCTGCAATCCCCAATCCAAGGTGTCGTGGTGCATCGGGGTAAGGAGCCCGGGGAGTCGGTACAATTGCACGAAGTGCTGCTCCAGATCGTGCATATTCAGAAGGTGGAGGCTCAGTTTTATCTGGAGCCTGAGCAGATCGGCAGCTTGAAAACTGGGGTGCAACAGAAGCTGCATGTGCCTTCCATCACGGGCTCTCCCGAGGTGATCGGTCGAATCGTTTTTCTCGATCCTCGGCTGGATGCGGAGAGCGGCTTGTATCGGGTCAAGTTAGAACTGGATAATCCGGACCTGAAGTTAAAACCCGGCATGCGTGTTGAGGCGGACTTCGCCAAGCCCTAGCTGCTCACATGATGGAGATCCTGGATACCCCGGTGAAGGCTGAGCAAGAGCAGACGCGTCTGCTTGAAGCGCAGGTGCCCTCGGCCTTCCGGAGTGACCTCCAGATCAGCCATCAGGTCTTCGAGGGGCGCGCCTTTGTGATCATTAAGGACCCGCTTTCCTTGAAATACTTTCGGTTACCGGTAGAGGACTACAGCCTTGCCGCACTGTTTGATGGAAGGCGCTCGGTGGTGGAGATCAGGTGTGCTTTTTTAGAGGCTTATCCGCATGTGGCTTTGGCGCAGAGTGATCAGTCGCTCAATGAGCGGATCATCCAGTTTGCTCATGAGTTGCTCGTGGCCGGGTTTCTGGAGGCCACTGCGGTCGGTGCCCACAAGCAACTGCAACTGGAACGTTCCCGCCAGAGGCCCCAAACCCCGTGGGGGATGTTCATGAGTGCGCTGTTTCTCAAGATTCCGCTCTGGGATCCTGATCGGTTGCTGACGCGTCTGGAGAGGCCGCTGCGGGCGATTTGGACTTGGCGCGGGTTCGTCATCAGCCTAGTCATTTTCGTCGCTGGGCTTTCGGTTTTCGTGCTCAATTTCCCGCGCATTGCCCCCTCGCTGAATGATTTCCTGACCCTGCCCAATCTCGCGCTGGTGTGGGTGCTCACCATTGTGGTGAAGGTCATTCATGAATTCGGTCATGGACTGACGTGCAAGCATTACGGGGGGGAGGTGCATGAGATGGGGGCGATGGTCATTGTGTTCAGCCCGTTTCTGTATGCGGATGTCACGGACAGTTATCTTTTTCCACGTCGTCGGCATCGTGTCTTGGTGGCAGCCGCCGGGATCTACGTCGAGTTGGTGATCGCTGCCATCGCCACGCTTTTGTGGGCGGTCTCTCAGCTCGGGCCCGGGCAGCAGTTGCTGTTCAATCTGATGCTGATCACCAGTGTCTGGACGGTGCTCTTCAATGCCAATCCGCTGATGAAGTTCGACGGTTACTACATGCTGACGGACATTCTGGGCGTGCCCAATCTGCGCTCGAAGGCCCAACTCTGCGTGAGTGATCTGTGTCGCCGTTGGATCTTCGGTGGCGAAGCTAAGCCACAGGTCGAGCGGCTGTTGCCGCGGCAAAATCGCGGCTGGTTTGTCTTGTATAGTTTCGCCGCCCAGCTCTATCTGCTGCAGATCACGCTAGGGATTGCGATGATCTTCCACCATCTGTTGAAGCCCTATGGCCTGAGCTGGTTGGGAGATGCCATTGGGATCGGCGCATTGATCTCCATGTTGATCGTCCCTGTGGTTTCCTTTTTCAAACAGCAGCTCGCACAGCAGCGCCATCAGCCTTCACGTTGGCGGCGGCCTCTGACAGTGCTTGCGGGGGGCGTTGTTGTGCTGACCGTGATCTTATTCAGCCCCTGGCAGATCAAGGTGGAGCGCCCGGCCGTCATGCAGTCGGTGGAGCAGGATTGGGTGCGTGCAGAGGTGCCTGGGAAGATCGAAGAGATTCGTGTGCGGACGGGGCAAACGGTGCAGGCGGGTGAAACTCTTGCCGTGCTATCCAGCCCCCGTCTCAGCAGCGCGGTAACTGTGGGCAAGCTGGAAGTGGAGCGGCGCCGGAAGTATTTGGATCTCACCTTAGGGGCGAATGCTCCGGCCTATTATCAGCAAGCCAAGACCTCCCTGGCTGAGGCAGAGATTGCGCTGGTAGAAGCTCAGCGTCAGGATGAAAAACGCATCCTGAAGGCACCCCGTGCCGGAGTGGTGTTAACACCGGATCTTGATCGCTTGAGTTCGGCGGCCATGCGCCCTGGAGATGCCCTGTGTGAGATTGCGGACCTGACTCAACTACGCGTGTTCATCCCGCTCAATGAACGTCAGGCGCGTGACATCCATGCTGGCCAAAAGGTGGAACTACGGATGCGTGCCCGGCCTCAGGAGACCTACCTTGGCGAGGTGGTGGCAGACCTGAAAACCCCACCCACCACTGAGCTGCCGCCGAACCTCGTCGCCACGCTCGGAGGGGACATCGCGGCGCAGCCCGATGCTCAGGGGCACCTGAAACCGCTGGAGGTGATTTACGGGGTGACCGTGCTTCTCCACAATCCGGATGGGCACCTCCGACCGGGAATGACGGGGAGTGCCCGTGTGTATGGTGATGAACTGCCCGTCTGGCAGGTGCTCTGGCAGAGGATCTTGGACTTTGTGAGCCTGGATTACCGGCTTTAACCGCTCTCTCAGAGCTGCTGAAGGATCGTCATCTGATGTCGATCATCTTCGGTTAAAGATTGGTTAGGCAACTCCGCGTAGGCGCGCAAGGCCATGGCCGGCTGATGATCCTGGAGATGGGCTTGAATCAAGCGACGGCGGGCCGATACATCATCTGGGAATCGCCGGAGAAACTCCTGCCAAAGCACCGATGCGGAGCCCTGAGACTGAGCGGCTGCTGCTGCCAGAGTGGCGGCATAGTGAAGTTGGCGGTGATAAGGAGCCTGCCGCAGACGCAGAGCCAGCATGCGTTTGGCCACAGGGTGCGTTTGCGCGAGTTGAAGCACCGTGCTCTGAGTCTCCGCGCAGTCCAGGGCTGCGTTCAGTGCTTCGTCGAGTTGCTCGATCTGAGCTGGAGTTTTAGCCAGGGCGCAGAGCCTGGGCAAAGCACGTGGATCACGGGCTGCCACCAGCCGGAGAAAGGCCGCGAAGCTCACGGCATTGGGCTGCTCATCGTCACAGATGGAGGCGTAGCAGGAAAGCCAACGCAGGTAATTCGGCGAGATGTCAGACTGCTGCTGAAGCGCCTGAATGGAGAGCGAGTGCTCGGAAAAAGATTGCAGATGACGCTCCAGGTAGGGCAGAAAGCGCGAGCCCTGACGGGCTTGCTGAGCCGCCAACCAAGCGCGATCCAGAGCGTGTTCGGAGTAGGGCGCAGTACCAGCGAATTCCGCCAATTGCTGTGAGAGTGCTTCTTCAACATCTCCTGCCTCCATCATGAGCGAAAACGCTTGGTCCTTGGCTTCTTCGATCAGACTATCCTGCTCAGTGTCCGCATGGCGTTGAATCCAGAGACGCAGAGCTTTTTGAGCCGGACCGGTATGACGAGCTGTGCGTGCCGCCATGGTCAACTGGCGAAGGGTTTCCCAAGTGGCCCCTGGCAGTTCACAGGCACGCCCTAGAATGGTCACGGCATCGACGAGATCGCCTTGCCGCTGGGCGCGGCGTGCGAGGTCCTCCAGGATTGCCTGCCTCTGGTTGTCCGCCACCCGATCCCCGGCGGCGGCGATCATCAGATGCACCTCGATGAGGTCGATCTGGGGTGTTTGGGCTAACCAGGTGTGCAGAAGCGCGGCATTCCATTCGGGACCGAGGTCGGCAATCGGAGCTTTCTGAACGGTCAATTGACGGATTTGACGGTCAGGGGAAAAACTCAGCCAGGCAGCCAAGATTTGCACCTGTTCCTCAGGCATGCGCGCTAAGGCCAGGAGCGCCGGTAAGGCGGTGTCTTGAGGCGCAGCAGCCAGCCAACCGGCGATGCCTTCTTGCGCTGTAGGCTGTGAATCCCCTATCTCCGCTGCATGGGCGGATTTAGGCATGAAGCGCCACGTCCAGATACCGATCAAGACGGCATAAAGAACGAGGAGGAGAAAGGCACGGCTTCGGGTCAGTTTCATCGCATCGCCGCTTGTGGGGAGTTGAGCACCTGCACACGCACGGCGCTTTGCGCTGGGACCGTGACTTCGATCTGCCCCCGCGAATCTGCGGTGAGGAATTGCGGGTGATCGGTGGTGAAGACTTGGCAGACCGACCCGGGGGCAATCCCTGCAAAACTGAGCTCGACCGGACGCAGGTCCGCCACCTGAATCAGGGCGCGCTGCTGGCCCGCTTCATCATACCGGAGCTTGCCACTGGCGGACGTGAGTCGGAGATGAGTGGGCGTGCCCTGCGGGGTTAGCACCAACTCGGTGCGGCGACGGCCTAACGTATGAATGTAAAGATCCGGGCCACGCACGCTGTAACCGGCCAGACCGACGCTGCGGTCCAGATCTGGAATGCCGGCACTCACAGGTAGGCGAAGGGTGCGTGCCTGCCCGGCATTGACCAGAATCCAGTGCCCAGGGCCTTGCTCAAACAGGCGTGTGCGGGCGGCATCGCGAACGATCTTGGCGTGCTCGGCCAGTGTGATGGCATGCAGAGGCTGGGAGGCACACCAGTCGAGAATGTTTTCAGCTTCCCACAGCCTTTCCTCTGTTGCTGCATCACGAAAGCTGAAGATGGCATTCACCGGTTGCATCCAGCGGCTGGCGTTTTGTGCCTCTTCGTGGGCGATAAATTCGGCTGCCCTCAGGGCGCCTTGATGAGGTAAAGGTGTGAGCGTGAGGAGACTCTGATGCTGACCCCAGGTTTGCGCCATCTTAGCTGGCGATGTGCCAGGCAGGGTAGTGGTGGCGGTGATCCATGCATTTTCCACCCCCATGCGATGGCTAAACGCCACGGCTTCATCCGTAGGCCGCGCTCCTTGAGGCCACAGCATCAGGTCCACATGGCGTCCTGCAGGCAGCAGGCGGCGATGAACGTAGGCCATGGTGCCTGCGACCTCGCGCTCCATCTCCGGGCAGGTTTCCCAGCTCGAGGGGCGGCTCAGGCTGCCGGCTGCGGCATGCACCTGAGGCAGTGAGAAGATCGCCCGTGCGGCAGCTTCATAGCGCAGCGTATCCCGTGGGTCCAGACCTGGATTGGTGCCTCGCAGATCTCCTTCACACACGGCCACGGTGAACGGAAGCGAGTAGCGTGAGAGCAGTCGCTCGGTCAATGCCTCTGCAGCAAGCGGCAGTCCTTGAAGCGTTGTGGATTGGGTAAAGCCCTCACTATCCACGACCGGAATGAGCAAACGGCGACCATTTTGGCTGGCTACATCCATGACGGGAACGCGGGAATAGCGGCCTAACCAATGTTCGAGAAATGGCAGCGGGGCGATTTGTGGCCCGGCTTCTTTCGCCATGGCATCCAGCCACACTCCACCCCATGACGTGATAAAAACTTGATCGAAAAGAATGCCATCGGCTTCGATGGCGCTGAGGACCGAGGCTCCCGCTGGGGCACGCAGATCACGAAAACCGAGGGTCCGTGCGCGCATACTGCCCGCCTGATGCAACCAGGGGGAGGCGATGGGCTTGATGCTGGCCTTGCCTGTGACTGGGAGGGCTCTCCCGTTGCCACGTAGGCCTAGGGTCTGAGACCATTGGGAAAAGTCGGCGTCATTGCCCCAAGGGGCACCGGTCAGCAGCAGCGGGGCTCGGCGTTCCTTGAGGGCACGCACAGCATCGAGCAAGAAACCCTGCTGCTGGGGCTGAGCCTGGAGGTTGGCGTCCAGAATAAGCGCATCGGCTTGCTGCCATTCCTGCACTTGCTCCGGCTGCTGCATTTTCCCTGCATCCACATAGCTCACCTGCCAGCCTAACCACTCTAGCGATCCCTGCAGAACATGAGCGGTGAAGGTCTCCGATGCGGCTCCCGAGTGGATCACGACCACATGACGCGTGACCTCCACCAGTGGCCCCAGATGGGTGCCCTGGAGATCAGGAGTGGTAAAAAAGGGAACCGCACCCATGGCGCGAAAATGCTCGGTGTGCCGGGCGATCTCCTCATCCGTGACTGTCTCGGGTAAGGACTCCACCACCAGAGGTTGGAGGCCATGACGCTTCACCTCCCGGATGCGCTGATCTCTCACCGCTGGATTTTCAGCCCGCCCGATGAACAGCACGCCATCCAGAAAACGACGGCCTTCGGCCACGAGATCCAAACCGTTTTCGAGGATCAGTTGTTTGTCAGGATAGATGCGATCCAGTTCTTGAATGGCTTTCAAACAGGCCGCGCGCTCGGCATCCTGGCTGATGGTTTCCAGGCCGGTCAGGACGAATCCATCGAAACCCTGCTCCGCGGCATGTTGCACCATCTCACGCACCACCAGAGGCACCCAGTTAGGGTGCGTGGCGTCTAGCCGTGTCCAGCCTGCTTGGGTCGCCTCCAGAGTAGGCACGCCGATCTTTTTAGCGATGTCGATAGCTCGCGATCTTGGCGGAAGCTCAAAAACGTTCACTCGTGCCAGCACCTTGTTGCCCAAGGTCTGCTGCGCTTCCAGGTCCACCTTCGCATCGGCCTCCACGATGCTGAGATCAAAGGCACTCAGCATGACCGTGTCTGGCGTGGGTGACAGGTCCACCATGAGCCGAGTGGGATTCACTCCGGCCCACAGACTGAGGTGAAGCGCCAGAAAGCTGGCGACCATTTTGAGCAATCTGCGGGGGAGGCAACGCATCGTAGGCACAGGAATGGTTTCAAAATTGAGAACGACCGCATTTTAGATTCTCAAATTATAGAATCAATGATTTCAGATGCTGCTTACAAACTCCTTACCTTCCTGGCGCAGATGCCCCGGCGGCAGGCTCGACAGTTCACAAGTTTGTGACATCTTGGCGCTAGGTTTTCCCTCCCATGACCGCTTCCATTGTTTCTCCTGTGCTGTTGGGTATCGAAGGCGGCGGCACCCGCACCAGCGTGCGGTTGGTGGATGGCGCAGGGACGACACTGATGAATTTCCAAACCGGACCCGCGGTGCTCTCGCTGATGACGGACCGCGAATTACGCTGGCATCTCCGAGCGATAGCGGAGCGACTGCTTTATGTCCCGCAAGCCATCGGTGTCGGGCTGGCCGGGGCACGCACCCATGTGGATCAAGAGCGACTGGCCAAGGCGATTTCACGCATCTGGCCCAACATCCCCTGTGTCGCGACGAATGACCTGGAAACAGCCCTCGCTGCGGCACCGGAGTCGGTCAAGGAACTGCCGCGGGTGCTCGTCTTGAGTGGCACAGGTTCGTGCTGCTTTGGCCGCACGCCCGACGGACGAACGGCCAAGGTTGGGGGGCGAGGGCACATCATTGGCGACCGCGGCAGTGCCTGTGATATCGGCCTGCGTGCTTTACGTGCGGTGATGGCGGATCTGGATCACCGAGGCCGTATGGGGAAGCTGGGTGTGGCGATTCTGAATGCTCTCATGTTCAATGAACCGGATCAGCTCATCCCGTGGTCCGTGCATGCGACGAAAACCGAGATCGCGAATCTCACGGTGACCGTCTTTGCCGTCGCTCAGACAGGGGATCGATTGACCAAAAAAATCTTGGCGGATGCCGCAGCGATGCTGGCCGAAGACGCATGCGCATGTGCCAGTCAGATTGCCCCGGCGGGTAGTCCGGTGGAGTTCGTTCTGAATGGCGGTGTCATGCTGCGCAATCCCAGTTTCATGCGAGACGTGAGCCGCCGTATCAGGACGTGCTGGAGCAGACGTGCACGCGTCATACCACTCGCACGGCCCTCGGTGTGGGGTGCCGTGAAGCTGGCTGAAGGTGTGGTTAGGCCAGAGATCGGCAAAGCCTGTTCCGCGTCTCAACCTGTGGCACCCCTGACCCTACCTGCTCCAATCGCGGACCTGCAAGTTCTCTCAGACTCTCCCACCGAGCTGCGTAATCCTCGTTCGATCAAGCTGGATCGGTTGCCCTTGCCCCAAGGGATCGAACTCATGTTGAGCGAAGATGCCCTGATCCCTGCGGCAGTCTTGAAGGAGAAGCGGGCCCTGACTCAGGTGGTCGAGAAAGTCGTGGCCGCGTTTCAAACCAACGGGCGCCTCTTTTATGCCGGAGCAGGCACCAGCGGGCGTCTCGGGGTGCTGGATGCCAGTGAGATACCTCCGACGTTCCGTGCTCCGCGTGAACAGGTGCAGGGTATCATTGCCGGGGGGCGGCAGGCCCTATGGAGCGCTGTCGAAGGAGCTGAGGATGATGTGCAGGCCGGAAGTGAAGCGATCTCTTTCCGACAGCTTGACGCCCAGGATGTCTTCATCGGCATCGCCGCCAGTGGTCGCACGCCGTTTGTGTGGGGAGCCTTGCATGAGGCCAATCGCCGGGGTGCATTCACGGTGCTGCTGTGCTTCAATCCGGCAATGAGAGAGGCCGTGCGCAAGTTGCGCGAACCGGCCTGGAAACCGAAGGTTCTGCTCACGCCCAATGTGGGACCCGAGGTGCTGACGGGTTCGACTCGTTTGAAATCCGGCACGGCCACCAAGCTGGTGCTCAACATCATCACTACGCTGGCCATGACCAAGGTCGGCAAGGTGATCAGCAATCTCATGGTGGATTTGAATCCCTCCAACGTGAAGTTGCGAGATCGAGCGATCCGGATCCTCGTTCAACTCACGGCCTCCACGCCTGATCAAGCCCGCGCTGCCTTGGAAGCCACGGGATGGGTGGTGAAGTCAGCGTATGAGCGATTGAAGAAAGGGTGATCCGCTAAGCTATGGTGTCGCGGCTGGAGCCGAGGAGGGAGGTGTTGTCGTCGTGGCCCTTTTGTTACCGCTGGTGATCTCGGTGAAACGCTTTTCGTATTCGGCGTGATTCGTGCCCATGAGGCGATCCCAGAGATTGAAATAGAGCCCGTAGTTTCCCCGCAGTTTCTCATGGTGCATGACGTGGTTGGTTGGGGTATTGAGGATCCAACCCAGGGGCGTTCGTAGAGACCAACGCGGGTAAAATTCATAGCCTGCATGGCCCGCCACGTTGAAAACAATCTGCCAGACCATGAACAGACTGAAGGCATGGAGGTGCAGCGGGAGGGTCAAGGCAGCGAGGGGAAAGATCATCGCGTTCACCAAGGCTTCGAGCGGGTCCATGGCATAAGCTGTCCATGGGGTCGGATTGTGCGAAAGGTGATGGGCCTTGTGAAACCACTTGAATAGCTTCTTGTGGTGCATGAGTCGATGCGTCCAGTAAAACCAAGCGTCATGCAGGAAGATCGTGCAGACGATGCTGGTCCAAAACCAAACTTGGCTATGCTCCGCCCGTTTCCAATAGATCTGGGTCCAACCTTTTTTGGCCGCTAAATAAGTGAGGCCTGCCACCAGGCTGAAGATGAGGATGGAGGAGACGGATAACCCAATGTCTCGCCAGATGTCTCGGCTACGGGGAAAACGGGAGATGATTTCACGGTGAAACCACGCCCGTTTGAAAAGCCAATAGCCCAACACCCAGGCAATGCCGCAGTAGATCAGATATTGGGTGGTCAGACCCAGCACATTCCCAGAAGTGACTTCCCAGAAGTTGAAGGATTTGAGTCTCATGGCGTTTTCTGGGAAGAAAGGAATGAGCTGAGTTTGCCTTACTGCACGGCCACATCGGCACCGCTGGAGGTGTAATACTCGAAGTAGCCTATCATCATTTCATCCTGGGTCTGGGGACCCCAACGCACGTTCTTTGTGGGGTCTGGATTGGCGGGATTGCTCTCGCTGTTATCGAAGACGGCGGTGATCTTGACCTTGCTGCCGCGAGCTAGAAAGCGGGGTTGCGCATAGTCATAACGAAGCTGCCAGTTGAAGTCGTAGCGGGGGATATCCAGCAGCACTTCGGGTGTGCCTCCACCGGGAGGTGTTACTTCAAATTTGAAGGCTTTGCCTCGCACATGCATGTGAGCCATGTAGGCCATGACGTTCATGTCGCGGGGCACCGTTTGTTCCTTCACTTCGATGTGATGTCCCTCACCGGCAGGGATGTTCAGGCGGGTATGCGCGACGGCGGCGGTGTGGACCAGGTAACGGGGTGGCTCTTTCGCAAAGACGAGTCCCATGCGCAGTTGGTCCTCAGTCTTGCGGCCATTCGGGGTGTAATGAATCTGAAAGCTGACGATGGAACCTGCGGGGAGTTTTTTGGCAAAACCTTCTGGCCAGATGTGCGCGGAGTTACCGGGGACATAGGCTGCCCAATAACCCTCGGTTCCCTCACCACGGTCCTTCACATCACTGCCTTTGGGATGGACTTGCACGATGACATGATGGACCACGGCTCGGTCGGTGGGCATGATTTCGTAACCTTGAACCCACTGATCTTTGTCAAAGGAGGTGGTGGCGGTGACGAACTGGTAAGGCATGGTGCCTTCGGCTTTGATGGAGATCGGCTTGGGAAGCTGCACGATGGCATCCGGGGTGCCGATGGCCCATTCTTCAGGAAAGTGCAGTGGCTTGGGCGCATCGGAGGGATTGCCAAGTGGACGGCCGCCGGCTAGCCAGGTCAGGAGGTCTTGCTTATCCTGAGCAGAGAGAGAGGTGTCGTTGATCCAGAGGCTGTGCTGGCCGGTAGGCGGCTCGGCGGCAAACCACGGAGGCATGGCACCTCGCTCCACCTGCTTGCGAATCATACCGGCGTTTTCGATAACGTCGTCATAGGTTTCCAGGCTGAAGGGGCCGATGGCATCTTTGCGGTGACAGGTCACACAATTGGCCTGCATGATGCGAGCGATCTGGTTGTGATAAGTCACGTTTTTTTGAACGACCTGAGTTTTTTCCTGGTGATCCAGGGCACAACCTGGGGCTGTGGTCGCGGTGATCTCAGGACTTTCGTGACGCAGCATCGCGGCCAGTGCGTCGCGAAGATAGGTCTTGTTAGGTTTGTCCTTGGCGTAACCGAGGCCGTATTGGTCATTGATGGCCCCGCGATAAATCAGTGTGCGTGCGGCATCCAGAAGAAAGACTTCCGTGGTGGTGGTGGCCTGCAGAGCCTGTGCGAGCTGGCCATCGGTGTCGTGAATGACGGGTGAGGTGAGGCCGTGCTTGGTGATGAAGGCTTGGATATCCTCCGCCGTTTCTACCGCGACTGGACAGACCAATAGCATCTGAACCTGCTGCTCGGCGGCGTCTTTTTCTAAGCGAGCGAGTTCCGCTCCTAGCTTACCGCTGATGGGGCAGGTGGCTCCGAAGAAGGCGAGGATTATGCCCTGGCTTTGCTCCAAGCGTTGACTCAGAGGCTGCTCTTGGCCGTGGTTATCTTTCAGGACAAGATCGGCCACCAGATGACCGACGCCATGCTCACTGCCTTTCAGGATTTCAGGGGCTTCCTTCAGGCTGGGGTCTTCAGAGGCTGGCGTGACCGGGGCGGTGCTTTCTTCAGGCAGGCCCTTCTTGCGCAGTCGGCTCATGGCTTCGGTGGCTTCGGCTAGAGTGACTTGGCCGTCCGCATTGCCATCGAGGAAACGCATCCATCGCTTTTGCAGTAATTCGTCGCGAGTGAGGAGGCCATCGCCGTTTTTGTCCAGTTTATCGAATTCCGCGATGCCTGTTTTTCCGGGTGTCGCGGCGGTCTTGGCTTTCTCGGTTCGGGCAATGGCTGTTTTCGCTTCCGCCAGCGTGAGTGAGCCATTGCCATCCAGGTCCAGCTTGGACAGATAATCCGCGGCTTGCATCTCTTCACCTGCGATTAAGCCATCGCCATTCTTGTCCAGTTCCTTGAAGCGCTGCTCCACGATAGCGAGCTGCGCGGTGGCGGAACCGGTGAGCAAAAGAGTGAGGAAAAAGGCTGAGCGTTTCATGTCGTGCCAGTCTGTGACTTCAGCAGGGAGGTTGTATGACAGTACGAACTCTTTTTCCCAATGATTAGTCTTTGCGCAGCGTGCCATCGCTAAGGACACGCGCGCGCAGGCCGCCATTGCCCTTCATGGCTTCTTCGGCCCCAGGCGCTAAAGCCTGATCCATCCAGTAGCAAGGTCGGCATTCCTCCGTGCCGATGAAGCGCACGCCTTGGACTTCGAACTCCTGACCGATCAGCGTATTGAGATCGACTCCTTTCGTGATCACATTGCGACGAAAGATGGCAGGTGAGATGCCCATGGCCTGGAACTGCTCGCAGAGTCGCTCATACACTTCATGGGCAAAGAAGGTCACTTGGCCTTTGTAATTCTCTTTGTGGCCGAAGAAGCGATCTCCGACCAAGCCCTGACCCGCCACACATTCCACTGATTCCACTTCCTCAATCGCCGCTTGGCCTGGCGGCTTGCCATGATGCCCAAAGTAGTTGTGCTCTGGGGAAATGTAGAGGTGGAGAATCCGCATGGAGGCATTGTCATCCACAGCCCACGGCGCTGCAATTCAGGAATCATCTGGCAGCATTCCTTTGCACCCGGCCAGAGGCTGGCTTCACTGGGAGGAATGAGCGAAGAAAAGATCATCCGCATTGGCATTGTCGGGGCAGGGGGAATCGTGAAACAGCGTCACCTGCCAGGGTTGCGTGCGCTGCCCAACGTCCAAATCACCGCCGTGGCCAATTCCAGCTTGGCCAGTGCCGAGGCGTTTTGTCGGGAATTCGCTCCCGAGGCCAAGCCCTTCGCCCGCTGGGAGGATGTGGTGGACAATGAGGACGTGGATGTGGTGTGGGTCGGAGCCCCTCCGTGCATGCATCATGATGCGACGGACTTTGCTCTCCAGTGTGGTAAGCATGTGTTCACTCAGGCACGCATGGCGGCGACCTTGCCAGAATCCGAGCGCATGTGGGAGCGTGCCCAGAGTCATCCCGAACTGGTGACGGCGATCTGTCCGGCACCTCATGGGATGAAGGGCGGGGAGATGGTAAAAAAGCTACTGGCTGAGGGAGCCATCGGCGCGCCGTTTCATGCACTCCTGCACAGCTTCAATGCGGCCTGGCTGGATGCTTCTCAGCCTGCTCACTGGCGGCAGAGGGAGGAGATCAGTGGCATTCAGATTTTGACGTTGGGGATCTACACAGAAGTGCTGCAAAAATGGTTAGGTCACATCGTCGAGGTGGAAGCCCGAGGGCAGGTGGTGATCCCGGAACGGGAAGGCTATAGCGTGGAGATTCCCGACTTTGTGAATGTGCTCGCACGTTTTCGGAGTGGTTTGGAAGCGACGATGCTTTTCAGCGGTGTGGCGGCGCATGCTCCGACGGACAAGCTCTGGCTGTTCGGCAGCGAGGGAACACTGAGTTACGACTTCACGACGGACGAACTCTTCCTGGGTAAAGCAGGAGGGCCCTTGGAAGTGGTGCCTGTGCCAACGGAGATGCAGCGAGAGTGGACCGTGGAACGCGACTTTATCCAGGCGGTTCGTGACCCCAGTGCACCTCGGCCAACGCCCGATTTCACCGAAGGCGTCTGCTACATGCGCGTCGTGGAAGCCGTGTGGCAGGCGATGGAAAACCGTGCCGCGGTGAAGTGTGTGTGATGATTGAGATCACCGTTGCCCGACCGTCCATTCGACAGCGCGGACAATGAACGACTCCATCCCCGGCTGTTGCTCAGGGTGCGGGCTGCTGCAGAGCACGCGGCCTTGGCCATAGTGGCCGATGATCATGGCGGGGGAGTTGATTTGGGCTCCTTTAGGCGAACCATTTTCCGCCAACTCGGTGCGGAAATAGGCGAGCGGTTCAAAGTCTGGAATGACGTCGTTTTCAGCGGTGGTGAACACGGGGCCATTGGCATACCGAACATCCATGAGTCCTTCCGGCATGCCTAGAATCTCGCGTCCTTGGGGAGTGAACTCGATCTTCACATCACCCACGCCCCGTGCCCACTTGGAGGACTTGGTTTTAGCATCGAGGATTTTGACGCCCCAGGAAAAGCCGTCGCAGGCCAGGTAGTTACCTGCACAGATGCCGATGTAACCGCCGCCTGACTCGACAAATCGGCGGACTTGCTCACGACCCACAAGGCCGAGTGTGCCTGCCTGCTTACCGCCACTGCCACCGGTGAAGATGACCACGTCGTAGTCCTTGAGTCCGCCCTGACGGATGAGGGCCGGTTTCACCAGAGTCACCTCCATGTGGGTCTGGGCTTTCAGCAGTTCGCTACAGCGCGGGACGCCTTTGCCAAAGCTGCCGTAATCATCGAAGAGGGCCACGCGGATGTGGTCTTTCACCGGCGGACGCGGGGGAATGGTGGTCAGCTCATTCCAAGACAGCCGAAGTTTTAAAGTTGGGCCGTCCGTTTCCTTGCGTCCGATCAGATACCATTGGGAGTTTTCCTGGACCCAGCGTGCCTCTTGGATGGGAAACTCAGCTACCAGATTCAGGGCCGCCGTATTGATCTTGGGGTTGGTTAGGTTGAGGCTGGTGGAACTCGTGGAGTGGTAGATGCCGGTACTCTTTTTGCCCGGGATCGGATGAACCTGATAGAAATGCCCCGGCGTGAGCTCGATCGTGTGGCTCAGCCCTTCATTTTTCAGTCCCTCTGCCTTGAGCCACGTGCCCTCTGCCTGGGGATAACGCACGCCATCCGCGAGTCCCTCTGAGGCGATGAGTGGTAAACTAGAGCGTGTTATGAACTTTGAAAAGGGGCTGTACAATGGGTGAAAGAGTAGGCATAAGCTTGGGATGGCATCCAAAACAGTGAAACCCAAGCCTCCGTATCCCACCGATGTCAGCGATGAAGAGTGGCAGTTTTGCCGCCCTTACCTTGAACTCATGACGGAAGAGGCTCCGCAACGGGAGCACTCCTTGCGCGATGTGTTCAATGCCGTTCGTTATGTCGTCCGGGCTGGTTGCCCTTGGAGAATGCTGCCCCATGA